>NZ_DEXB01000020.1:62426-101408 GCF_002366485.1 Hyphomonas sp. UBA3195 | reverse complement strand
GGCTGCTTGCGGCGTGTGATTGCGATGAGGATCGCGATGCAGTCTTGGAAATTTCGGCCGATGTTGCCAGTTCAAGCCTTTACCGCGCGCTGAGCCGTTGCCGCAAACTCATGATGGCTGACGCGCGAGGCGCGGAGTGATGGGGAGTGTGATGCGTATCGATCCCATCCCCGACACCAAGCCGGTCTCCCTCGAAGAGGGGATATCGCTATTGGAAGCCGGGCAGGGCGAAGGCCTTGTTGTCGATCTCGGCAATGGGCGTACCGCCAGTGCTGACGGGCATCGCGGAACCGACGGCCTACTCCAGAGGTTGCGCGGTCACCGCATGATGCTCTCGCTCGCGACTGGCGGCGCAGACCTTTCCCGCTTTGAAGGCCTGAATGACTCAGTGATCGTTGCGCCGCTCGTGCAGGAAATCCTCGACGCAACGGGTCAAAAGGACTAGGTCGGCGCCCATGAGCGCAGACCTTCTCTCCCTATTTACCGCGACATTTGTCACTTTCTTCGTGCTGATCGATGCATTGGGTGTCGCACCTGTGTTTGCGACGCTTACGGCGGGCGGCGACGCCGCCTATCGGCGAAGGATGGCGGTGAAGTCCATCATCGTGGCCACGATCATCATTTACGGTTTTGCGTTTGGCGGATCCTGGTTGCTCGGCGCAATGCATATTTCCATTGATGCGTTTCGGGCGGCTGGCGGCATTCTGCTGTTCATGATCGCACTGGATATGGTGTTCGAGAAGCGCACCGAGCGGCGCGAACACCGGGCCGAAGAGCATCTCGGTACGCACTCCGCCGATCCCGAGCCGGACGACATTTCGGTATTCCCGCTGGGGATTCCCATGGTGGCAGGCCCCGGTTCCATCGCAACCGCCATGTTCTACATGTCGGACAAGTCGGACTGGATCGAGAAGGGGGTCGTGTTGTCGGCGATTGGACTCAACCTCCTGCTGACGCTGGTGATATTTCTGATTGCCGGGCCGCTGGTGCGTCTCATGGGCGCGAGTGTTGCCGGGGCACTTACACGAATCCTGGGCGTCATCCTTGCGGCGCTTTCGGTACAGCTTCTGATCGACGGCATTCGCGGGGCGTTCAATCTGTAGGGATCAGATGCCGGAGGGCTCTACGCTCTTCTTCGGCAGCCGGACGTTCCGTCGGAAGGTCGCAATCATCACATAGAGCAGGGCGAGACCGGATGCGGTCAGCCCCATCACCTGCAACATCAGTTGTTGCGTCCATTTGATGCCGGTGTCGGCGATCCGCAGCGCGCCAGGACCATCCTGCTTGACCAGGGCAACGGACCGGTCTCCGCCAGCTTCCGCCAGCAAGCGCGCGCGCCGCAAGTCTGAACTGTCCTTCACATGTTCGATTAATGTGATGGCCGCCGGTGTGCTGGTCAGCATACCGATACGATCGATCTGGGCCAGGTCCTTTTCGAGCTGCTGCAGGCCACCGGCATCGATGGAGTTGAGATAAGCACTCCGTACCCGGTCTACGCGGACACTTGTCGTGGCCAGCTCACCGAGCGATTCTTCCAGGGCTGGTCGCAAAACAGTGTCGGGCAGGGCATCATTCAGCCGGCTCTTCATGTAAGCGGTGAATTCGGGTGTCATGCGCCGTGCCCTGCGCGCGGACTTCAGGATCGAGGCGGCCCGTACATTGCCGTCCGACACACCATCAGACCCCTCCTCGCCGATCAGGGCGAGCGCCGTGATCTTCAGCGTAATGGGATCAACCCGGTCGCCCTTCAGCCAGCGTTCGGAATTGTTGGCGAGATCAGAAAAGCTGCCCAGCAGCACAAACCGGCGGTCTGAGGGTCGCGTATTGCCCCATACGGTCACTTCAGGTTCTTCGTTTGGCACATCGGCATCCTGCGTATCGGCGGGATCGTCGGAGGCCTCTTCTTCCTCCACGATACTTGTGGAAGAGGGCGTGTTTCTTGGGCCGGCGGATGCCTGTGCCTTTTCGAACTTCAGGCCGATATCAAGAGGTAATTTACGGAGCGCGGCCGCGGCCATCCGGTCATCCGGACGGTCCAGCTTCACACCGCTGGAGTCAGCTTCGAGTTCGCGCACCGATTCCCGATCAAGCATTTGCGGCGCCGCCAGGAGGAAGCCGCGTGCTGCCGCAACATCCATATCCATCAGTTCACGTTCAACGATGTCGTGCCAGAATTTGTACTTGTCGCCGCCATTGCGGGGGGCGATTGACGCAAACGTTTCGTCAATGTTGCGACGGGTCTGATCAATCGATTCAATAGTGGGGGACTCTGAAAAACTCTCGCCAGAGAATGCCATGGCAAGACTTTGCGCAGCAATCACTGGCATGAGGACCAGCAGTGAGTTGAACACTACTGCCTGCATCCAGCCGGACGACTTATCCATAGTTTTCCGGCGTCGGGCCATCTACGCTGAAACCAGTGCATCAGTTGTGTTTTAGACAGGCGTTTATAGAGCGCGTCGTCGTCAGAAAGATCAAGTCCCGGCCTGTAAATTGCACGGGAATAGTCGGTTTCAGGTGCCGAGGATCAGGGACAAACTCATGAAGATTACATGATTTTGCCTCAATTGTCTGAAAACATTGACAAAAATTACACAGCATCAGGAATTGCAGAGAATCGCTAGGCGGTCTATATCCGCCCCCAAACAGAGTAAGGTGATAAGCGATGAGTGTTGACCTTTCGGACGACTATCGCCCCTCGGATGACGAGGAGTTCATGAACGAGCGTCAGCTCGCCTTCTTCCGGCGGCTTCTGGAGAACTGGAAAGCCGATATCCTCGACGGTGCGAAGCAGACGATCAATAATTTGCAGGATGAGTCAGGTTCGTTGCCGGATATTGTCGATCGCGCTTCAGCAGAGAGCGACAAGGCTCTTGAGCTGCGCACCCGTGACCGTCAGCGCAAACTGATCTCCAAGATCGATTCCGCGCTGCGCCGCATTGATGACGGTTCCTACGGATATTGCGAAGTGACCGGCGAGCCAATTGGCCTGCGCCGTCTGGAAGCGCGTCCGACAGCAACGCTCAGCCTCGAAGCGCAGGAGCGCCACGAGCGCAAGGAACGCACGCTGCGCGACGACTGAGCCTGCGCAAACCATTTCCGAATTAAAAAGCGGCGGTGATCCTGATCGGATCACCGCCGTTTTCATTCGCCCATCAACCCAACGCTTCGGCGGTTATGCTTGGAGCCTCATGCGTTGAGGACATAATGGCATCAAGGTCCAAAGGATGTCTTACAGCATGGTAATCAAGGCCTTAACGACGGCATGTGATATTTAACGCGAAGCGGACCTGCATTAACACTGGCGGAGTTTCGAGTGGAATCATGGCTGACAATGACCGCACCAAAGCGGAAATTCCTAACCAGTCGTTAACCGTATCTGACGCAAAACAGACTGGAACACGGAAGTCGGCTCACCGAACCATGACCAATGATCTGCCTCTTGCTGCCGATGACGGCTGGGACATGTCTCCCAGACGGGAAGCCGACATCATGCTCGACATGCCGACGACGTTCGAGCCAATCACACCGGATCGTCCAATCCCGACATCTCGCGGCGTGCTGAGCGCCGCCGAGATCGAGGCATTGTTGCGTCCCAATCTGGACGACATGCCAGAACCGGAACCCGAGCCTGTCAAAGTTACGGACGTTGATGTTCCGAATTTGCGCAAGCTGGCGCCGGCTGAACCGACCGAAATTACAGAGGATGCGCGCCGTATTGCGTCCCGGCTGACTTTGGCGCTGAGAGATGGCTGCGGTCTGAAGGCGGCGGCGCTTGCCCGCGCCAGCGCGCGTGGCAGTTTTGACCAGGGACTGGCAACAGAATGCGCTGGTCGTGGCTCTGCCATTGCCTGCTATTCTGCGCCCGGTGGTGAAATTGCGGCGATGCTGGTGATCAGCGCGTCGCTCGCAAATGCACTCATTGAGACTGCCTGTGGCGGAAAGCCGACACAGGGGCATCACCGCGCCCTGACGCCGATGGATGCTGCGCTCCTCGAAGGCCTGGTACGCCCCCTCGGAGCAGCGCTGGCATCCTCACTGAAATTCTCTCGCATCGAAACCGATGCGGAGTTCGCCTGCGCCCTTGCCGGACCGGGAATGACATCCATTCTCGATCTCGATGTGCGCGTCGATGACATCAAGATGCCGGCGCGCCTGATCCTGGCTGAGGATGACCTTTTTGACCTGTCCAGCGATATGCCGACGGCGCGTCGGCAGCCGCGCATCTCCCGCGAGGTCGCTCCGGTTGTTGGGGCAGGGGCGATGACGGCTGTGCTGACGGCGCGCGTGGCAACCCTCAGCGTACCCATGTCACGCCTCGCCAATCTCAAGCCGGGTTCAACCCTGCTGCTGGGCCTGCCAGCCGATCAGCCCGTTGAGCTGCTGACCGGTGGCCGCGATGGCGCTGTTGTTGCCGAAGGCGAGATTGGCCGGAAGGGCAATCGGATGGCGGTGCGCATCAATCGGCGGACAGCCCTTCTGCGCTAGGCAGGGGCTGCCCGAAAATTCCTACATGTTGGCTTCAGCGCCCGCTTTCGACGCTTCTTCTGTGCCTCCACCCAGAATTTCAGCCTCGCGCTGCGCCCAGAGGCGGCGCTGGTAGCGTACTGAGATGATGTCAGTGACCACCAGTACGAAGATGACGAGGTAGAAGGAAGACTTCGACATGGCTTCGATCGTGTAGTCGAACAGTTTCAAGTGGGCGAGATGTGCGCCCTCGGTGACCAGAAGAACGCCGACGAGAAACAGGATGAACAGGCCCATGACCTCATACATCCGGTTTTTCTTCAGGAAGTCCGCCACCGCGTTTGCCATCAACGCCATGACGATGCCTGACGCGATGATCGCAATTGCCATCAACCAGACTTGGTAGTCCTTGCCCGGCCGGCATGCGACCGCATCTGCTATTGGCTGAGCGATCAGGGCTTCCTTACAATCGGTTACCGTGCCCTTGAACGTGCCAATCGTTTCACCAGCGGAATTCACGATGCGCGCGATTTCCTCATTCGCGATGGCCATGGCCGACAGGATGGAGTCGAACGAGAAGACGAGGTTCATTGCCACGATAAGGCCAATTGCCTGCAACACAGATTTCGACTTGCCGCCCTCGCTGTGTTCGATGTGCTCCACCGTCAACATGTGGGAGATTTCCTTGATCGCCGTGTAGATGATGAAGGCCCCACCGACGAAGGTGATCATGCTCTGGAAGGTGAACTCTCCCTCGATTATTCCTGATAGATGGAAGCCGAACAAAGGCTCGGCCAGAGCATCGAACAGCGCGACGATGACGAAGAGCAGGACGATCCGGAACAGCACTGCGAGGCCAATGCCCCATTGGCGCACCATCGGCGCTTTTGCTTCGCCAACCCGTTTTGATTCGATGGAAATGTAGAGCAAATTGTCGAAGCCGAGCACGGCCTGAAGCAACAATAGCATGAATAGCGTAAACAGGCCCGATACGGAGAAGACCTCCGCCAACATTTCACCCAGCATCCCCGAATCTCCTGATATTAGTTCTGATCCTGTTCCCTGATAGGGAGGGTAGACCCGTCAGATCAAGTTACGCCGGGAGTCTTTAACAGTTCCGCCTCGATTTCAACGCGCACTATATCTGTGATCAGTCCGCTGAACCGGCTGATGCCGAAAACGGTCCGGTCGATCTCCGTTGTAGCCGAGAATCCGGCCACTTGCGCGTTGCGTAGCCGGTCGAAGCCCGCGCCATTGAAGGTCACGGCCAGAGTGACCGGGGCATTCTTTCCATGCAGGGTCAGGATGCCTTCGACGTCCGCTGTGGTTTCGCTGGTCATCACGATGCGAGTCGATTGGAACCGGGCTTCGGGGAAGTTGGCCGCGTTGAACCAGTCTGCTCCCATAAGCGTTTCCGCAAACTCGTCATTTGCGATGTCGAGAGAACTCATGTCCACCCTGCCTTCGACCTTCGCATCGGCTGGATTGTCAGCGGCGCCGCTCATCTGAACATCAAATCGTTCGAACCGACCAATATAAGTCGAGTAGCCCAGATGATCGATCTTGAAGGTGAGGGCGGCGTGAACCGGATCCAGCTGCCAGTTGCCGCCCTCCAATTTCACGACGTCCGTGGTGACGTTCGGTTTGAGCACCGGCGCCAGCACAGATGTACACGCAGCCAGCCCCGCCAGAGCGACAGAAGCGAAACAGGCGGGACCGAAGCTGCGTGAAGTCATGATCAGTCTTCCTTTTTCTCGGCGACCCAAGCCATGACATTCTCTTCCAGAATGCTCAGGGGCACGGGGCCATCCTTCAGGACAACATCGTGGAATTCGGCGATGTCGAATGATTCACCAAGTTCCCCCTTGGCTTGTTCGCGCAACTCGAGAATTTTGAGCATACCGATTTTGTAGGCCGTTGCCTGTCCCGGCATCACGATGTAGCGCTCAATGGCCTTCTTCGCGTCACCTTCCGGGTTGGGCGTATTGTCAAGCAAATACTGGATCGCCTCTTCGCGGGTCCATTGTTTGTCATGGATGCCTGTATCGACGACCAGGCGTGCTGCGCGCCAGATCTCCATCGCAAGTCGTCCGAAATCGTCATACGGGTCGGAATAGTAGCCCATCTCTTTTGGCAGGAATTCCGAATAGAGGCCCCAACCTTCGGAGAAGGCAGTATAGCCGCCATACTTGCGGAAGCTCGGAATGCCTTCCAGCTCCTGCGCAATGGCGATCTGCATGTGGTGGCCTGGAATGCCTTCATGGAAGGCGAGGGCCTGCAACTGGTAGGTCGGCATATCCTGCATGCGATAGAGGTTGGCATAGTAAGTGCCGGGCCGGCTGCCATCCGGGGCAGGGCGGGAATAGAAGGCCTTGCCGGCGGATTTCTCGCGGAATGGTTCGACCGCTTTGACGATCATGTCAGCCTTGGGGAATGTGTTGAATACGCTGGGCAGGTCGACCTTCATAAGCTCGATTTGGGCGCGAGCTTCGGCCAGATAGGCCTCGCGGCCTTCTTCAGTGTTGGGAAGATAGAATTGCTCATCTGTTCGCATGAACTCGAAGAATTCCTTCAGCGTGCCCTCGAATCCGACCTTCGCCATGATCCCGCGCATTTCCTCATGGATGCGAGCCACCTCGTCAAGGCCGAGCTGGTGGACTTCTGCCGCGCTCTTGTCGGTCGTCGTCATCCGCTTCAGACGCATCGCATAATAGGCGTCGCCCTCGGGCAGCTTCCATGCGCCATCCTCTGTGGTCGCGCTTTTGGCCTGCTCGGTCATGGTCGCGATGAGGTTTTCATAGGCCGGGCCGACCGCTGATGTGAGGGCGGTGGTGGCATCAGCGAGCAGCTTAGCCGCCTGAACATCGTCAATCGTTCCGGCCTCAACAAGTCCGGAGACCTTGCTGCGGAAATCCTTCATCAGTGGGCTGTCTTCGCTGCCATCACTCACATCGGTCGTGAAGGGATAGCCGGTGATTACGCCCTTGGAATCGTTCAGTACGTAGGGGTAAGCGAAGGCGGGTGGCATGATACCGAGGCTGGCGGAATATTCCGCATTTTCAATGTTTTGCGCCAGGTAAGTTTCCACGCCTTCGAGGCGGGCCACATAGGCCTCCGCATCGGACAGGCTGGTCACGCCATGCTGGTTGACCAAGAAGGCCGGAATGCCGGACTGGACGCCGCGCATCTGGTCGAAAACATAATCATAGTGGCGATACGGAAATCCGGCTTCTGCTTCGGCCAGCTCATATTCGGCGAGCCGCCAGGACAGTTTGGCCTGATCATTCAGTAGGTCAAAATCAAAGAGTGTTTTCATCTCAGCGATATTGGCGCGCTGGATTTCCATATCTTCGATAGCCTTGGCGTCGGAGACGTCATTCCATTTGTCATAGTCGGTCTTCACACCGAGATAGGTCTGGTACATCGGGTTGCGGTCCAGAGTTTCCTGGAACTTGTCCTCGAACCATTCATTCAGCCGGGCGCTTTCGGCCGCGACCAGTTCGCTCCGGTCGGCTTGGGTTGGCGCAGGCGGCATTTCAGCGACAGGAGGCGGCAGCGTTGTGTCATCCGCGCTTTGGCAGGCGCCGAGCAGCAGGAGCGCTGCGATTGCTGTTGAAGTTCGTCTCATGAAAAGCTCCGATTCCACTGTGATTTCTGTAATTTTCAACGTTTGTCTTAACGTCTTTTTCGCTTTCATTAACCTTTGTCGTGCCACATTTGGTACACTAGGATTCCGTATGACTGAGTCGGCAGTGATGCCGAACGGAAAAGGCGTAGAGTGCTGGCCTGACCTTGGCGGCTGGCAACAGGAGTGTAAAGCGACCAATGGATTTTCAAATGCAGGCGAAGGCCGCTCCCGCTGACGATCAGGATACCACCGCTGAAACAAGCGAAGTGACTGAGCGCGGACGCGTGGATTTCATGCAGCTTTCGTTCTGGGTCTGCCTGCTCGTTTCGATTGCTGCGGCCAGTGTTGCGCTTGCCTGGCCAAATGCTTCGGGCGCGCCTGGCCCGATCCTGCTGATTGCGATGGCCTCTGGTGGACTGGTATTCTTGCTGTGGAGCGTACGCGGCGCTGGCCGGATGCTGGGCTTGTTCCCGGAGCGCGGCTCGATTGCGCGCGCCGCTCAAGCGGCGACGCCGCGCTTTGGCTGGATCGAGGCGCTGGATGAATCGGTCCTGATTGCCGATCAGGGGGGTGCACCTGTTGCGGCCAATACATCTTATCGCGAGCTGACAAGCCTCGCGCTGATCGGCTCCCAAGCCGAAGGCGCTCCGGTGACCGTGGATCGCCTGTTCGGTGCCAATCCAGGTCTGGCTGCACCGGTTTACCGCCTGTCCAAGGGGGCGAAGGCCGGTCATGCGCGCCGCGAAATCCTGCCGCCGATTACGATTGGCCCGGAGCGTGTGCCCGCCCAGTTCGAAATCACTGTGTCGCCGCTACCGCGTGACAAAGTGCTCTGGCGCATTCGTCCGATCGCCGGCGAGCGCGAAGCGACCGGCGCGGCCGACTTGAAATCGCTTTATGTCGAAGACGCGCCGATGGGCTTCTTCGCTGCGCGCCCGGATGGCACGATCACTTATGCCAATGGCTGGCTGCGCGATATGCTGGGTCTGCCGGAGACGGCCAAGAATATTCGTATCGACGACATCATGCGCCCTGAGTTCGTGAAGATGCTCTCGCGTGACCGCAAGTCCGGCGTGCCGGGCCGGGTCGACATTCAGCTGCGCGGACGTGATGGTGTTGAGCGCCCGGTTCAGGCGATTACGACCTGGTCGGGCAAGGGCGCGGACGCGACCGGGCGCACGATCATTCTGGCTAGCCAGCAAGTCATGAACACCGGCGAGGAAGGCTTCCGCATTTCGACCGCGTCACGCCCACCGCGTCCGGATGGTGATCCGATGTTTGATGATGCGCCCTTTGGAGCGGTGCGCCTCGAGGGCGGCAGCGTAGACAGCGCAATCATCATGGATGCCAACCGTTCGCTGATGGACCTGACCGAGGGCAAAGCCGCGCCGGGCGGCAAGTTCTCTGAATTGTTTGCCCCGGAAGAAGGCGAAGATGCACTCAAGAGCCTGCTCATTGATGCCATCGACAAGCCGGTGAACCTGAAACTGGTTGGAGAAGAGCCCAAGCACGTAAACGTCTTCGTGGCGCTTGACGGCGCAGGCCGTCCCTCGGTGGCCTATGTCATGGACATCACCGAACAGCGCCAGCTGGAAATGCGTCTGGCGCACGGTGAGAAGATGCAGGCCATCGGACAACTGGCCGGCGGCGTCGCGCATGATTTCAACAACGTGCTGCAAGGCATCATCCTGAACAATGAACAGCTGATGGTTCACCACCCTCTGGGAGATCCATCCTATTCCAATCTGAAATCGATCCACGAATTCTCGATCCGTGCGAAAGACCTTGTGAAGATGCTGCTCGCCTATGCGCGCCAGCAGACCTTCAAGCGCGAAGTGTTTGCGGTGACGGACTTCATGTCTGAATTCTCGATCCTCCTGCGCCAGTTGCTGGATGAGCGGATCGAGCTGGACGTCAAGCATGGCCGCGATGTGCCTTACATCAAGGCCGACAAAAACCAGCTTGAGAACGCACTGTTCAACCTTGCCACCAATGCGCGCGACGCGATGCTCAGCCACAAGAATGGTGGCAAGCTGACAATCCGCACGGCGCGCGCCACCGGCAAGGAAGCCCAGGACAAGGGCTTCGCCTTTGTGAGCGATGGCGACTATATGCTGATCGAAGTGGAAGATAGCGGTCACGGCATGCCGAAAGACGTCATGGACAAGATCTTCCAGCCCTTCTTCACGACGAAGGAAGCTGGCGTCGGTACAGGTCTCGGGCTTGCGACGGTCTACGGCATCATCAAGCAGTCGGGCGGCTATATCTGCACCACTTCCAGCGTAGGCAAGGGCACAACGTTCCACATCTATCTTCCCGCGCTCAAGGCAGAGGAAATACCTGAGCCGGTGGACATGGCGCAGGCCGAGAAAATTGCCAGCCAGCCGGTGGATATTTCCGGCCGCGGTCGCATCCTGTTGATCGAGGACGAAGATGGCGTGCGCGGCATTGCCGCCTCCTTGCTACGGTCGAGCGGCTATGAAGTCGAAGAGGCCTGCGATGGCGAAGAAGCGATGGAAATTCTCGAGGACAATCCGGAAAGTTTTGATCTTGTCATTTCCGATGTGGTGATGCCGGGCAAAGATGGTCCGACGTTGATCCGCGAAGCCAAGGATCTGCTGGGTCATGCCCGCGTGATCTTCATCTCCGGCTATGCCGAGCGCGACATTGCCAAACAGCTGGACGACGACCGCGCGGTCTCGTTCCTGCCGAAGCCGTTCACCGTCCGCCAGCTGGCCGAGCGCGTGAAACAGGAACTGGGCAGCCCGAAGAAGGAAGCTGCCTGAAACTCAGGCCCAGTGTGATTGGAGCAGGGCAGCGAACTCGGTTGCCCGCTCCGCACAGGCCCAATGTCCGGCGCCGCGCTCTACATGCAGCGGAACGTTCCAGCGTTTGGAAAATCGTTCGCCCACAGAGAGGTCGACATAAGGGTCCGTCTCGCCCCAGAATAACTGGCCGCGCTCCGGCAGATTTTCGAGACCCTTCACCCATTCATCCGAAAAGCGCAGGCCGGCCGCTGACCGGTAGAGGCGAAGAATGCTCTGCCGCATCGTCTTGTCGATGAGCGGAACTTCCTGCTCGGCCAGGCTGCGCGGCATGCCGCCGGAAACCAGTGCAGGAAGGAGCCGTTTCTTGTTGCGCATGCCCAGCATGACAAGCTCACCCAGCACAGGCGTTGCCCAGCGCCTCGCCAG
Source organism: Hyphomonas sp. UBA3195 (assembly GCF_002366485.1). Taxonomy (NCBI): domain Bacteria; kingdom Pseudomonadati; phylum Pseudomonadota; class Alphaproteobacteria; order Hyphomonadales; family Hyphomonadaceae; genus Hyphomonas; species Hyphomonas sp. UBA3195. The sequence continues at coordinate 90,119 of NZ_DEXB01000020.1, read as the reverse complement.
CGAGTGGCCGCGATAGTCGGGGTCGATCACCGCATTGGTGACACACCAACTGCTTACAAGATCCGGCCTGAGGGACACGGCGCGCAGGGTCAGCAGTGCGCCCCAGTCATGGCCGACAATATCGACATTGCCACCGGCCGCTTCCATCTGCTCGACCAGCCAGTTCGCGTAGGCGTCCTTGGTTGCGCTGAACCCGTCCGGACGCGGGCAGCCGAAGCCGGGTAGGGCGGGGGCGCGATAGTCATCGGCGCCGAGACCGAGCGCCGCAATCAGTGGCTCCCACAGATGCGGCGTATCCGGAACGCCATGTATGAACAGTTTCATTGCCATTTCCCCACCTCTTGCTTGACAATAGGTGAATATTCCTATTTAGCGGCAGGTGCAACCTTTGGGAAAATTATCCCATGAAACATCGTGATATCTGGCGGGGGCTTGATGCCCTTGCTGCGCATCATGGGCTGACGCCGTCTGGACTGGCACGCCGGGCCGGGCTGGATCCGACGGCCTTCAATCCTTCCAAGCGGGAAGGGGCTGATGGACGTCCGCGCTGGCCGTCCACGGAAAGCCTAGCGCGCGTCCTGGAATCTGTTGGCAGTCGGTTTGAGGATTTTGCCGCCTTGGTCGATGGTCGGCGCGGAGCGATTGCCCCCCTGATAGGCTTTGCGCAGGCTGGGCAGGACGGCTTCTTCGATGATTCCGGGTTTCCGGTTGGCGGGGGCTGGGAGGAGGTTCGGTTTCCGGGGCTGGAAACGGAGTCGGTTTACGCATTGGAGATCAGCGGAGATTCCATGGAGCCGGCCTATCGGGCCGGGGACCGGATTATCGTGTCGCCGGGTTCCGAAGTGAAACCGGGCGACCGGGTGGTGGCAAAAACTGTTGGTGGCGAAGTGATGGCCAAGGTCCTGGCGCGCAAGAATACGCGCACAGTTGAACTGGCCTCGTTGAACCCGGCCTATCCCGTGCGAAGTTTCAAACCGTCAGAGGTTGCCTGGCTCGCCCGTATTCTCTGGGCGAGCCAGTAAGCCTTATCCCTTGCGTTGGTCGGATGTGGCTTGAGCCAGTTCCTCATCCTGGGCGGGCTGGTAGAGTGGGGCATATTTGTCGACCATCTCGATGCCGTCTTCTTCGTGATAGACGTCACGCCAAAAATTCGGCTCCCCGTCTTCATCCACTGTGACGGTCATGTAGGTGATGTGAATCTGGGTTTCGGACTTGAACTCGATTCGTTCCGGATTTGACCCTTCGAGCGCCTCCGATACATCCCTGGATGTGATTTCCGGGTCATGCGCCGCAATCCATTTCGCCATGTCTTCAGGCCTTTCCAGACGGACGCAGCCTGAGCTGAACGTGCGCTGCGCGCGGTCAAATAGGCTCACGCCGGGCGTGCCATGGAGATAGACAGAATACTGGTTGGGAAAGATGATCTTCAGATCGCCGAGGGCATTACTGGCGCCAGGGCCTTGGACCAGTTGGTAGTTGTCGGCGGCGACTGGATCGGTCCAGTCTACCGAGGCGGCGGAGACAGACTGACCCGTGGCTCGTTCAATCACCCTGAAATTCTTGCGGGCGGCATAGGACGGGTCCTTGGCCAGCTTTGGCAGCTTGTCGCGGCGCACGATGCTGACCGGGGCATACCAGCGCGGATTTGCGACTGCGTATTCCACTTGGTCGGAGAAAACCGGGGTTTCACGGCTGGGCATGCCAACAATGGTCTTCATCGCGATTTCGCGACGGTTGTGACGCCAACCTTCGGCGGTGAAGGATGGAATATTGGCCCAGATATACTGGTCACCCAGATCATCATAATGACGCCAGCGATTCATCGTGTCGGCGATCCGGTCGATTTTGGAGTCGACACTTTCATTCAGCGCCGCAAGCGTGTTCCGGCCCACAACACCGTCATCCTCAAGGCCGTGATGGCGCTGGAAGTCCTTCAGGGCGCTCTGAAGACGCGCATCAAACACGATCTCCGTAGCGGATGTGCCGTCATCATTTTTCGAAGCCATGCTGATGGCGGACAGCAAATCGCCTGCCCATGTCTCGGGCGTGTAATAGCCTTCCGCTTCCAGGCGGTCGCGCAGGGCCGGAATACGTGGGTCTTCGTCGTCCAGTTCAATCGCTTCCCCATCCGGGATGGCGAGCCAGCCGCCCTCCGACCGGATTTCGCGATACTGTTTCAGCTGTTTCTTGAGACGATTATACTGGGGGTGCTCAGGTTCGAGCTCGGAAAGGATGTCGTCGGCATCACCCCGCGCCGCCTTGATCAGGCTTTTCTGCACAGTGGATTTGGAGGGCGCATCGGTCTTCGATTTTGCCGCTTCGCCATTATCGGACAATCCTCCGCTTACGGCAGAGGCCATGCGGATCCAGGCTGCGGTCAGTTGCAGATCGGCTGTGGCGCGAATCTCGTCGCTGTCGCCTTTCAGGCGCTTGGCTGCGATCTTGTTGAGGTTGGCTTTCGAGACGTCGGATGGGACGAGGCCGTATGAGAAGAGATCACTGCGCGCGCGCTTCAGCGAGCGGATCCCTTTCTCGGTCCAGATCGGCTTGAAGACATTCTGAGCATAGGCGGCGCGCACTGTGGTCAGGACACCGGCTTCGGTTTCACTGCCCAGTTCGCGCTCCAGCCAGTCATTCAGGATCAGGGTCTGGATGGCAGAGGCTTTTTCCGCTTCAAGTTCGCCGCCCATGGCCTCTTTCTCGCTCAGATCGGCCAGCTGCACAGTATCGGCGGGCGCGGCATGCTGGGCGCTGGCGGGAATGGCGGTCAGCAGGCCAGCGGTCGCGAGGAGGGTTGATGCAAGAAGTCGGCGATGCGTACGCATAAATAATCTCCAAAATACTCTTGTTAGAGAAGAGCGCGGCCGCCGCATCAGGCTGGCCTGGCCGGTCGGGAAGACTGGCGGAACTCTTCGCGGTGTTGCTGGATAAACCGATCGCGCCCGTTCCGGTTCCGAATTACGGCTCTGAAAAACATCAGAAAAAGTATGGCACTATTTGCGCTCTGATGCGTTTGAGGGGGCATGCGTAATGGTTAAAGTAATGCGTGCCTGCTCAGACCAGACAAGAGGACCAGACCCATATTTTCCGCGTTCATGAAATTCATCTTTCTGCCCTGGATCATCGCATCGGCGGAGCTGCACCCGGTCCAGCCGGTCGACAAGACTGAGACCGTCAAGACAGGTGCTGGCGTCGAGATTACCGTAAACGGAACACGCTCTGCGCTGCCGCTGATCTCTGTTTCCGCCATGCCGAGGGAGGAGGTCAGGCTGGCCATTCCCGAAGATGCCCGTATTGAGATTTCTGATGGAAAATTGAGCCGTGACGCGGCGGAGATTGCCTGGACCGCTCCGGAGGCGCCGGGGATGGCCGACATGAAGATCTCCCATCGCGGCGCTGAAACCCGCCTGAACCTGCTGGTGCTGACGCCGTTCGAGAATGGCGTCGATGACAGCTTGAATGGCTATCGGATTGGAATGTATGCCCGACCGTTGCGGGATCTTCCGTCCTATGCCGTGCCCAAGGGCTTTATCGACCTGACGGCGATGTCGGAGGATCTGCGCGTTTCGCCCAATTTCCAGCTCGGCCAGTTCCGCTGCAAGCAGCAGCCGGGACATGAGCCGACCTATCTGTTGATGCAGCCGGACATGCTGGTCAAGCTCGAAACCCTTCTTGCCGCTGCCAATGAGAAGGGCTGGGAAGCGGATACTTTCTTCGTGATGAGCGGCTATCGTACGCCATTCTATAATGCGGCCATTGGCAATACGACAACTTCATCGCGCCATTTGTATGGTGATGCCGCCGATATCTATATTGATCAGGACCGGGACGGGCAGATGGATGATCTCGACGGCAATGGCCGGATCGACAAGGAAGATGCCCGCGCGCTGGTCAAGCTGATTGACGAACTTGCCGCCGAGCAGCCCGAAGGTTGGGTCGTGGGCGGCGCATCGGCCTATGGATCGAATGCGGCGCATGGGCCGTTCGTGCATGTCGATACGAGAGGCTATTCTGCGCGCTGGTAGTTAGCGGCCGGATTTCTCGGCATTCCACATTTGCATGAAGGCCGGCGGTGGAGAGGGCTTGAACTCGGTTTCCGACAAGGCGTCCAGCGCGCGTTGGCGGTCGGCCTCGGTGAAGGTGCCGGAGGTCAGGCAGAATTCCACTGCATTGTCGTTCGGGTCCTTCGTATAGATCGAGTGACACCAATTATGGTCGATCTCGAACACGTCGAGCCCGGCGGCGAGCCATTTCTGTTTCCAGCTTTCCAGTTCTTCCTTCGTATCCACCGAGAAAGAATAATGATTTGTACCCGGCGGGAGTTTGGCGGCGGCGTTGATGTCGTAGACATAATCGTCGCTACGATCGGTCTCGTGCAATTCCCAGAAGGCGATGAAGCGGCTGTCATCGCCATCCATGCGATAGAAAAAATGCTTGCCCCAGCCGCCGCCCATGATTGGGGCGACTTCGACCTTGACCAGTTCAAAGCCCATGATGCCTTCATAGAATGCATGCGTGGCTTTCATGTCTTTCGCGGCGAGCGCGAGATGATGATAGGCCATGTTCAGTTTCCTCCCTTGTCGACCATAGACATGACGTCTGTATCCGAACCATCCGGCGCGACGATTTCGACGACGCGTTCATCCACATCATCATATTCCAGTTTCAGTGCACGGCTCATGATGGCGTGCATCATATAGGTGCAGGTGATGTAGGTGAATTCTAGGATTTCCTCGTCTGACAATTCCGCTTTCAGGGCCTCGAACACGCCATCGGGCACGCGGCCGCGTTGCAGGACCAGGCCGTCCGTATAGGCGAGCACGGCGCGTTCCAGCGGGCTGAAACAGTCTGCGACCTGCCAGTGGGGAATGGCGGCGATCTGATCTTCGGTCAGGCCGACATCGCGGCTGGCCTTGCAATGCTGAGAGAAGACAAATTGTGAGCCGACGGCAAAGCCGGCGCGGATCTGGCCAAGCTCGCGCAGCTTTGGATCAAGCTTGCGGTTCTTCGAACGGTAGAACTGAAAGCCTTCGGTCGTGTGCTTGAAGGCATCCGGCACAATGTTGAAAACGGTCCACCAGTTTCCGGGCGTGCCGGTTGCGGTGCCGGGCTCGGCAATCGGGTCCCGGTCTTCAAACAGTAAATCGAAAATCTGGTTCGCGAACGGATTTCCGGCTTCGCGGCCCGCCTGTTTCAGTCGTGGCATACGCGTATCCTCCCGGTCGGGAGTGTACCACCACGCGGAAAGAATGACAGGCATGACAAGGGGCCGTCACGCGAGGGAAACGGGCGGAAAGGAATGGTTTTTCGGGGGAGTCAGCCCGAGCTTTCCCATGTTTCCAGGCCCACGCTGATCTGCTCGGGCAGCAGCGTGGCCAGCGCGCCAAGCTCTGGCGAGAGGCGAAAGGCGGGCGTTGCTGCGCCGACCATTGGTTTGGGCTCGCCGTTGTTCTGCAGGCGGTTGAGGGTGCGGGCGAGGCGGGTCGCGTGGGCTTCGGGCGCGGCAATCACGCGCCGGAGCGCAGCGATGCGGGCCATCAGCTTGTGGGGGGAAACGTGTCCATAACTCGTACCGGACATGTCCGGAAAGCCGCCGGGGCCTTCAAAGGCCTGGCGCGCAGGCAGCAGTGACAGCCGTCTGGGCGAAAGGCGGGGGAAAATGGCCAGCTCGACGCCTTCGGGCAGGTCCGGCTCTGGTGCGGGATTGGCGGGAGCCGGACGCGGCGGCGTCGGGGCCAGCTGCAGGCCGAGCGCCATCAGGAGGATCAGCCGACGGACGATTGTCTCCAGCATTCGCAACCGCCCGGAAACGCGCTGCGCCAGGCCGCGCCCGATCCGCTTCGGCCCCAGATGCAGGTTCGCCAGCGCCGACGCATCCATTACGGCAAGGGCAGCGTGTTCGAGCCCGCGTTTGAGAATGTCCATCTGCGCATCCATGCGGGAAGTATGGGGGTAGGGGCTATCAGACGGATTGTTTGTGATCGCACTGCCGCCCAGCGTCTTACGCTATGTATTCGAGCTAATGATAGCTTCTACTGCTACCAACATGCCGACTATAAAAAGTAGTCCGGAAATCAACGCAAATCCTAAGGCAGAGTACCTAAACCTATTACTTACTCGGCGTTCCCGACCCGCTTCCGTTCGAATCTCATCTGAAGCCTGTTTTCTGTTGATCTGTGCAAAGTAGATGCCGTCGGCATCATATATTGATGTAACCCCAGATACACCCTGTGAAAAATACGAACAGAAGGTTGCAATCAGCGCAGAAGATATTCCGATACCAAAACATAAAAACGCCAATCTATAGTTTAACACGGCCTCGGATGTCACACCGACGTTTCCGACAAATGTCAGCATCGCTAGCATTGCGCCGCCATTCACCAAAAATAGGCTTCGCAACCCCACGATTCCAAACTCTATGGCACCTCGATTGTTTATTCGAGCGTCCTCGTAGAAGTGCGCCATACGCGTGGTATTGTAGTCTTTGTTCGGGTCTTCAGACATTGAGATGATCTCCCCATAAGAACGTCAGCTTATTCCAGTTGAGCGCTTACAACAGTAGTGGCAGTTGGGTGTTGTCTTCTAGCTAAATTGCGCAAGCCGATTAGACGGTGCCAACCTTGCTTTTCCAATCATTCTACTTGCACCCGAATGTGCTTTAAGAACAGTTCTCGCACCTCCCGCAATCTCTGCTTGCCGCCGGGTCATTTAGGCGTCACAAACGCTCCCCATGGATTGGGGTAAGCTGAAATCATTTCACGCGGCGGCCGAAGCGGGCAGCCTGACGTCTGCCGGCGAGCGGCTGGGCATTTCGCAGTCGGCGGTCTCGCGCCAGATTGCGGCGCTGGAAGAGGCGCTGGGCGTCTCCCTGTTCCAGCGGCATGCGCGCGGCCTGGTGCTGACCGATAGCGGCCACACGCTGTTCCGCTCAACCATGGAAATGGCGACGGCGGCGCAGTCGGCCAATGCCTTGCTGAAGGACCAGCAGGAGACCCCACAGGGCGAATTGATCGTGGCGGCGCCAGTGGCGTTCGGCTCGACCTGGCTGGTGCCGCGCCTTGGCGGGTTTGCCCGCAAGCATCCGGACATGAATCTCGACCTGCGCCTTGATGACAGCCGCGAATATGACCTGCTGAAGCTGGAGGCCGAATGCGCCATCCGCCTGTGGGCTGCCGACAAGGCGGACCTGATCCAGCGCAAGCTGGGCACGGTGGCGACCAATCTCTATGCTTCGCCGGAATATCTCAAAGCCTACGGCATGCCACGCACGCCGCAGGATCTCGATAATCACCGGATCATTGCCTATGGCGATGAAAGCTCGATGCTGGATGTGATGAGCTTTGCCTGCCGTGTGGGCCGGGATGACAGCCCGCCGCGCCAAGCCGCACTGAAGGTGAACAATGTGTTCGCCATGTTGCGGGCCGTGGATGCCGGCCTGGGGATTGCCGACGTGCCGGACTATATGGCCGGGACCATGCCGCGGCTTGTGAAAGTGTTGCCGGAGACGGTCGGCCCGATCTTCGATCTCTACTTTATCTATCCGAGCGATCTGCGCCGCTCGAAGCGCGTGTCGGCCTTCCGGGACTTCATCACCGCAGAGACCGAGATCCTGCGCCGTCCGGCTATGCGTCAGAATTAGTCAGAAATGCGACATCCATGCATAAGTGCATGAAAGCTTTGCTGTCATGTTGGTTGTAATCATCGGGGGAGAGGTTATCTACCACGCATGCCAAGGGCCTCGGGCATTAACCCAATCATTCCTCCGATTGGGCGTTTCCTCCCCCCTACGGGGCCCGATACTTACAGCCCGGCGCGTTCATTCGCTGCCGGGCCTTTTTTTGCCTTGAATCCAAGGCTCTAACGGCCGCTTTTTCATTAACTGAATGCAAGATTGCCGCGCCTCATGGGCGCGGTCAAGCCCATGAGGCACGGCAAGTGTTGTGCAGTGCAATATGCAGGATGCGCCAATCCAGTATTGGCGGGCGGATCAGAGGTTCGCGCGCAGCATCCAGGCTGTTTTTTCTGCGATCGCCGCGCGCTGAGTCATCAGGTCTGCGGTCACCGCGTCGCCATTGTCTTCGGCAATTTTCAGGCCTGCCTTGCCAGCGCGGCTGACGGCTTCATGCCCTTTGACCAGGTTCTCGACCATCGTGTCGGCGTCCGGAATGCCATTGTCGGGCTTGATCGTGGCTGGCTCTACCATTTCTGCGGGTGATGTCGGGGCGAAATGGCCCAGCGCGCGGATGCGTTCGGCAATCTCATCCAGCGCCATCCAGAGTTCGTTATACTGTGTCTCGAACATGGTGTGCAGGCTGTTGAAGCGCGGACCGGTGACATTCCAGTGATATCCGTGGGTCTTGGAATAGAGTGCATAAGTCTCCGCCAGCAAAACGCGCAGGGCGTCAGCGGACGTATTACGGGCTTCGTCGTTCAAACCGATATCTACAGGCATGGGGGTAACTCCTTTGTCTCTCTTATCAAAGACGTAAGAGCCCCGATCGTTCCATGCCAATCAATAGGGGGAAGGCCGGATATAGGATTGTTCTATAGCAGTTTCCTATGTCAGATTTGCGCAGAAACGCTGGATGCGCGTGAGGGCTTCCTGCAGCGCCTCGGTTGAGGTGGCATAAGACACGCGGAAGGCCGGGGACAGGCCGAACGCCTCGCCGAAGACGATGGCCACCTTTTCCTGCTCCAGCAATTCGGCAGCGAAATCCTTGTCGCTTTCAATCACCTTGCCGGATGGGCTGGTCTTGCCGATGACGCCCGCGCAGGACGGATAGACATAGAAGGCGCCTTCCGGCGTGGGGCAGGTGATTCCTTCGGCGGCGTTGAGGCCGGCGACCACCATATCGCGGCGCTGCTGGTAGACGGCGCGGCGTGTGGGCAGGAAATCCTGTGGGCCGTTCAGCGCTTCGACGGCGGCCCACTGGCTGATCGAGCAGGGATTGGATGTGGTCTGGCTGATCACCTTGCGCATGGCGGTGATCAATTTTTCCGGGCCGCCCGCATAGCCGATGCGCCAGCCGGTCATGGCATAGGCTTTGGAGACGCCATTTACGGTGAGCGTGCGCTCGTACAGGGCGGGCTCGACCTGGGCGATCGTGAAGTATTTGAAGTCGTCATAGACGAGGTGTTCGTACATGTCGTCGGTCAGAACCCAGACATGCGGATGGCGCAGCAGGACGTCGGCGAGCCCGCGCAGCTCAGCCTCGGTATAGGCGGCGCCGGTCGGGTTGGATGGCGAGTTCAGGAGCAGCCACTTGGTGTTCGGGGTGATGGCGGCCTCGAGGGCTTCGGGTGTCAGTTTGTACTGGGCATTCGGGCCGCATTCGATGGCGACGGGCGTGCCGCTGGCGAGCAGGACCATGTCTGGATACGACACCCAATAGGGGGCCGGGATGATGACTTCGTCGCCGGGGTTCAGGGTGGCGAGGAAGGCATTGTAGATGACCGGCTTGCCACCCGGCGCAATGTGGATCTGGCTGGGCGTGTAGGTGAGGTCGTTCTCGCGCTGGAACTTGGCGCAGATCGCCTCCTTCAGCTCCGGGATGCCATCTGCGGGCGTGTATTTGGTCTTGCCATCGCGAATCGCCTGGATGGCGGCGTCCTTGATATTGTCCGGCGTGTCAAAGTCCGGCTCGCCCGCGCCAAGACCAATCACGTCATGTCCGGCCCGTTTCAGCTCATTGGCCTTGGTGGTGACGGCGATGGTGGCAGATGGCTTTACGCGGTCGAGGGCATCGGAGAAGTGGAAGGTGTCGGACATGAGGTTTTCCCGTGAAGTGTCACGCGCGGCGGCGTTTGCCTTCGCTTAATCCTGAGGGCCCCGGCCCGCAAGGGGAGGGCGAGGGTAATTCTGACGCACGGGCCTCAAGGGCCGGCCTCAAAGCCTTTCTGAGGCCTTAACAACATTCCCAAAAATCACCTGCGCGCTTGGGCCAGACTATTAGCCTTGTTTTGGCATGATGCAGGATTATGCAACCCAGTCGAAAGGCGGTCCCGGAAAGGGATCAGTGATACGGAGCCATGAGCATTTCATCGAGTATGGACCTGTTGAATCGGGTTCTGGACAAGGTCGCCGAAGTGGCCAATGAGGCCTATCTCGAATTCTCACGTTGGGTCGATCGTCTCGACGACATGGAGAAGCTGTTCTTCATGGTCGTGTTCATTCTGATATTGTTCATGCTGATCCTGGTGCGGGCAGGGCGTCGCAAGGCCGACCCGGCACGGGGGCGATCCTTCGTCTCGTCGATCGTCCTGGTGATGCTGTTCAGCTTCGGTGCGGGATGGATGATTGATTCCCGGTTTGACGTTCAGGATGTAATCAACTTCTTCTGAGGCTCGCATCCCCGGCCAAGCCGGACTATCTGTTGAGGCATGAACCCGACTGATTCCGGCGCAGCGTCCCTACGGGGCATTGACGTCATCAAGGACAATCTCAAACGACTGCCTGCAAAGCCGGGCGTCTATCGCATGTTCGGTGAACATGACGATGTCCTGTATGTGGGCAAGGCGCGCGACCTGAAGGCGCGGGTCTCGAACTATGCGCGGCTCGGCGGTCATACCCAGCGGATCGCCCGCATGATCTCCATGACCAAGCGGATGGAGTTCGTGGTCACCGAGACGGAGACCGAAGCGCTGCTGCTGGAAGCGAGTCTCATCAAGAGCCTTAAGCCGCGTTTCAACGTATTGCTGCGTGACGACAAATCGTTTCCCTACATCCTGATCCGCCGGGACCATGAAGCGCCCCAGATCAAGAAGTATCGCGGGTCCAAGATGGATCAGGGCGACTATTTCGGTCCGTTCGCCAGTGCCGGGTCTGTCATGCGGACGCTGGACACATTGCAGAAAGCCTTCCTGCTGCGCACCTGTGAGGACAGTGTCTACAGTGTGCGCACGCGGCCCTGCATGTTGCACCAGATCAAGCGCTGTGCGGCGCCCTGCGTCGGGCTGATCGAGACCGAGGACTATCAGGCCCTTGCCGATCAGGCGGCAGACTTCCTGCGCGGAAAGGGGGCCGACCTGCAAAAGCGCCTCGCCGCCGATATGGAAGCGGCGGCAGATGACATGGAATTTGAACGTGCGGCGCGGCTGCGCGACCGGATCCGGGCGCTGGCCCATGTGCGTGCCAGTCAGGATGTGAACCCGGAAGACATCGAAGAGGCAGATGTGTTCGCCATCGAGATGGATGGCGGGGTCTCCTGTGTGCAGGTCTTCTTCATCCGGGCGGGACAGAACTGGGGGGCGACCGCGCACTATCCACGCCATGAGCGCGAGCAGACACCGGAAGAAGTGCTGTCGGCCTTCCTCGTGCAATTCTATGACAAGCGCCCGCCGCCAAAGCTGATCCTTGTGAACAAATTACCGGACCAGGCCGAACTGATCGCTGACGCGCTTGAGCTGAAAGCCGGGCGCAAGGTGGAAGTGCGTCGTCCCGAACGGGGCAGCAAGAAGGACCTTGTCACCCAGGCCGCGCGCAATGCAGGGGAAGCCCTGTCGCGCAAGCTGGCCGAGACGGCCAGCCAGACGCGCCTGCTGGCCGAAGTGGCGAAAGTGTTCGAGCTGGAGACTCCTCCGGAGCGTATCGAGATCTACGACAATTCTCACATTCAGGGCACAAACGCCGTGGGCGGAATGGTGGTCGCCGGTCCGGAAGGCTTCATCAAGAACGCGTTTCGCAAGTTCAATATCAAGGATACGAGCATCGAGCCGGGCGATGATTACGGCATGATGCGCGAGGTGATGCGACGGCGGTTTTCCCGCGCCCTGAAAGAGCGCGAAGAGGGCAATGGCGCAAACTGGCCAGACCTTGTTCTGATTGATGGCGGGTTGGGACAATTGAACGCCGTGATCGAGGCGTTGGCCGGAATTGGTGTGACCCCGGAAGATGTAAACCTTGTCTCCATCGCCAAGGGCGTGGACCGGAATGCCGGACGGGAGCAATTCTTCCGGCCGGGCCGCGCGCCCTTCAAGCTGCCGGAAACCGCCCCAGTGCTCTATTACCTTCAGCGCCTGCGCGACGAGGCCCATCGCTGGGCGATTGGCGCGCACCGGGCAAAACGCTCTGCTGCAATCAAGACCTCACCCTTGGACGAGATCGAAGGGGTCGGTCCGACGCGGAAGAAGGCTCTGCTTCACCATTTCGGATCGGCCAAGGGCGTCTCGCGCGCGAAGGTTGCCGACTTGATGGAAGTGGACGGCGTCAACGAAGCTTTGGCCGAACGCATTTGGGGCCATTTCAATAGCGGCTAAGCTGACCGCGCAGTGGCGCGTGTCATCAGGCTTTCGATATAGCTTTCCACCAGATGGACGAGTTCATCTTCCAGAATGTCCGCATCGAGTTCCAATTCCGGTTCTGCGGCAGCCGCTCTCAGCAATTGCACGACAGTGTGTGTCAGGATGAAAGCCGCTTCCCGGCCGTGGGGAAAGTCGAAACTTTGCTGTCCACTGATGGATTCAAGGAAGGCAAAATGCTGGCGGCTCATGACATCGCTGCCGCCAGAGCGAAACAGGACGTCTGAGAGGATGAGCCGTGTTTGAGGCGAACCTGTGGGGCCATGCATCAGTGCCCGGATGACAGCACGTACGGGTGATGTCTCAGGGGAATCCAGAACAATCTTCGTGATCATTTTGCGGACATTGTCGCTTTGGCGCTGACTGAGCGCAAAGAGGATGGCTTCCCGGTCGGCAAAATACTGGTAGAGCGTGCCAATACTGACGCCAGCGCGCTCAGCGATGTGGTTTGTGGTTAAATTTGTGAGACCATCCGATTCCAAAAGCTGAAACGTTGCTTCCAGAATGGCTTCCACCGTTGCCTGAGCTCGGGCTTGCCTTGGTTTTCTTCTATTTTTTTCAGTCACTTGTGCATTCCGATTTGCTTGACCCTGCGTACATCCTGATGCGAGTGGAATATCTGAGCTTTGCTTACATTATAGGGCGGCGACTGCCAAGAACACTACAGGAGGCGTCTGAATGCATCCCTCGCTCGCGCAGGTTCACGACCGGATTGAGCTGCAGAAATCAGCCTTGCCTCAAATGTATGGCGATGTCGATTTCACGCAGACACCAGAACGCTACACTCAGGATGTAGCGGAAAGTTCACTACCGCCATCGCTGCACAATATGGCGCCGCCTCCAGCGGATATGGTTGCGCGGGTCAAGGCCTATACGATGTTGGGGGATGTGACGGCTGATGCCTATGCGGCCCTGATGGGTGAGTATGGTTTCAGGCGGCTCGTGGATATGTTGACGACGGCCTGCGATGAGGGGCTGGAAGCTGTGCCCGATGCGCCGCCGGAACTGGTGGCCCTGATCACGGAAATGGAAACCAGGCCGGACTGGTTGGACATGGACATGGTGCGGAAGGGCGCGGCGCTGAACCGCCTCCCCATGGCGGTGACGTCCCCGTGGATGATCCGGGGGGCGTTCCTTGCAACCTTCATGAACAAGTATACCGCGCTGCCCATGGCGATTACGGGCACGCTCGGATATTCGACATCTGCGCGCCGCGTCAACGAGACGGCGACTTTCTTTACGGTGACCACGCTGCCCGGTGCGCTGGAGCCGCGTGGCGAGGGCTTCAAGGCCGCTGCCATGGTGCGGCTGATGCATTCCATGGTCCGGTTCAACATCCTGCGCAAGATGAAAAGCTGGGACGTGTCCGTGTACGGCATTCCGGTGCCACAAGTCGACCAGATGCCAGCTGGCCTGATCGATGTGTTCCTGCTCGCCTACCAGATGTTGGATGAGGGGCGTACCGAGTTCACTGCGGATGAGCGCGCCCGTGTCGAGTTCAGCCGCTATCGCTGTTACCTGCTCGGCCTGCCGGAAGATTTGCTGATGGACACGCCGCAGGGCATTGTTGACATCATGAATGCCCGGGGCGCGTCCATCCGCCAGGGCTTTGACGACGAGACTTGTGGCACACTGGTGCGCGCCACGCTGGAGGCGTATTTGCCACCAGACCGCAAGCTCGGTCACCGCTTGTTCAACGCACTGGAAAAGCGGCTCGCGCGGCTGGTCCTGGTGAAACACTTTCTTGGCGGTGACAGCCAGAAAGCGCGTGAGATCGGCGTGCCAGTCGGGCCGCTGGACTATGCGGTGGCGATGGGCCTGTTCCCATACATCTCGGCCAAGATGGCACTGTACCGGTTTGCCCTTTCCGTGCCCGGATTACGCGGCATTGCGGATCGGCGACTGACGGCGCGTATCCGCAAGTTGCTGAAACGCTACGGCCATGCCGAGTTCACATCAGATGCTGAAGCTTACCGTCCTGCAGTCCCCGTGGCTGCATGACGGTGGGAGGGGAGTTTGGTGCCCCCCGAGGGACCCGGGTGGGCGGGGGGCATCAAACGTTTTTTAGTCCCCACTATCCATTGCCACAATGATCTGGGCATAGCCTTCCGACAGACGTTTCATGTTCTCAACCGCGAGACGTTCATTGGTGCCGTGAAAGCCTGAAAGGTCGGTCGGGTTCAGCACGGACGGCGCGAAGCGGTAGACGCTGTCGGTGATGGCGCTGGCATAGCGGGCATCCGTGGCACCCAGCACCAGGCCGGGTGCAACTGCGGCGCCGCCGCCTTGCGCTTCGGCTACGCTGGCGAGCACGGCATAGGCCTTGTTGTCGGTAGGCGAGACTGGCGATGCTTCGCTGCCGCTGATGCCGCCGTCGGAGACCGTCACCTCAATCCCCTTGATGTCAGACGTGACGTCTTTCACGTGTTTGATCACGTCCTCGACCGTATTGTTCGGGTGCACACGGAAATTCACGGTCGCCATGGCGCGCTGGGCCAGAACATTTTCCTTGGCGGAGCCGGCCAGCATGGTGGGCGCCGTGGTCGTGCGGATCATGGCATTGCCGGCCGGGATATCGGCCATGGCGGAATCCACGCTGCCTGCGAACAGCCAGAGATTGGCAAAGGCCATCTTCTGCATGAAGGGCAGGTCCGGGGCGGAGACGCGGAAAAGATCAGACACCGGAGGTTTGGAAAAGTCGGCTGGCATCTGATTCTCATCCAGCGCAACAATGGCGCGGGCGAGACGGACCGCAGCAGAGTCGCGTGGCGGTGTGGATGAATGCCCGCCCTCGGCCAGCGCGGTCAGGGTGAGCGTCAGATAGCCTTTCTCGGAGACGCCGATATAGGCCATTGGCTTTCCGGTCAGCGGGGAAGGGTCAATAATCGCAAAGCCTTCGTCCAGTGCCATGACCGGCGAGATGCCGCGTGATTTCAGCAGGGCGATACCAGCCTCGGCACCATTGCCGAGCACTTCCTCGTCATGGCCAAACATGATGAGGACGGTGCGCTTGGGCTGGAACCCGTTTGCGGCGAGCGCGTCAGCCGCTTCCATCAGGGCGACCAGGCTGCCCTTGTCGTCAAGCGCGCCGCGACCGTAGACATAGCCGTCGACGATCTCGCCTGCGAAGGGCGCGCCGGTCCAGTCGTCCTCAGTGCCGATGTTCACCGGTACGACGTCCTGGTGGGCCATCAGCAGCAACGGGTCGAGCGAGGGATCTGATCCTTCCCATGTGTAGAGCAGGGACAGGGTACCGGGCACGAGTTCACGGTTCATGGCGGCGTGCGCGGCGGGATAGGTCGTCTCCAACCAGTCATGCAATTCCAGCCACGGGCCTTCCTGACCGACGCGCGGGTCGCCGGAAGCGACCGTGATCGTGCGGAACTGGATGGCTTCGCTCAGATGGCTTGCGGCGCGATCTGCGGAGACCTCGGGCACAGGGGGAAGCTCTACGCGTTCGCCCGTCGCCGCGCCGCCATATGTGAATGTGCGGAACAGGATCACCGCCACCAGAAGCACAATGAGCGCGACGACCCCGAACAAGATTTTCTTCAGCATTGGCCCATTTCCTCCCGGCACATCTTTTATCCGGTGTCAGGCCCGACCGGCGCGACGTCAACCGTTCCGGCAATAAAAAAATGACTTGGCCGTCACGTTTTTACCGGGCAGGCTGCGCGCATGACTGACGCAAGTGGCCCGCGCCTGTCCCTACCGAGAGTGCTCGCCTTTTCCTCACTCAGCGTCCCGCTGGCGGGGGTGGGGTTGCCGTTGGCCGTGTATCTTGCACCGCTCTATGCAAATGAAGTTGGCCTGGGCCTGGAGCTGACCGGCTTCCTGTTCATGGTGCTCCGCTTCTGGGACATCCTGACCGACCCGGTGATGGGCTTCGTGGTTGACCGATACCGTAGCCCGTGGGGCCGTGTGCGCCACTGGATCGTGCTGAGCGTGCCGATACTGGGGCTGGCGACCTATTTCATCTACATGCCGGAGCGCGGCGCGGGGCCGGGCTATTTCGTGGTCTGGATGCTGCTCTTCTATGTCGGTTTCACCCTGTTGCAGACCGCGCGGTCTGCGTGGGTGCCCGCCATTGCGACCGACTATGATGATCGCTCCCGCTTCTTCACATGGGCAGAAGTGCTCAGCATCATTTCGATGCTGGCCTTGCTGGCTGTGCCAGCGATCCTCGCTGCAGCTGGTGTCGAAGTGGACCGGTTCGGGCAAGTCGAGGTCATGGGCTGGGCGCTGCTTATCTCCCTGCCGATCGTGGCCTTCCTCGCCTGCACCTTCGTGCCGGACAAGCCTATGCGCGGCGACAAGGGCGAAGCAGCCAAGTTTGATCTGAAAGCCATGATCGCGGCGCTCAGGAACAGGTTTCTCGGCGTCGTCCTGTCCATGGAGCTGCTGGTCGGGACGGCCGTGGCCATTACGGCGTCAAACTATCTGTTCGTGGCAGAATACGTCTTTGGCTTGTCGGATTCCATGTCCAGCGTCGTGCTGATGATCTTCTTTTCTACGGCTGTTGCAGCGTTGCCCTTCTGGCTCAAATTCTCGGCGCGGACAGAGAAGAACACCGCTTTTCTGTGTGCGGTGATCATGGGGATGTCGAGCTATGTGATCTACTATCTTGCCGGACGTCTCGGCGGAGGTTTCTGGGCGCTTCTGATCGGCGCGCTGGTCAATGGTGCCGCCTTCAGCGCCCCGGTTGTTATCGCGCGCTCCATGGCGGCCGATGTGGTGGAGTATCAGGCAGCGAAAACCGGGGAAAACCGCGCCGGGATCTACTATTCCCTCCTGACAAGTGCCTACAAGATCGGCAGCAGCCTGGCGTTCGGTGTTGGCTATTTCGTGCTGGGACGGGTGGCCGGGTTCCGGCCGGGTGCGGAGAACTCCCCCGAAGCCCTGCATGGCCTCCTTCTGGTATTCTGTGTGTTGCCGGTGATCCTGTACGGCCTCGCGGCGCTTGTCGCATCGCGCTACACGCTGACCCGCGCCATGCAGCGGGATATCAGCAAGAGCCTGGACCCGCGCGGGCCGGAAATGCTGGACTAGAAGCCGCCGCCTTCTGCCAGCCACTCGGCTTCTTCCGCGGTTGTCTCACGCCCAAGCGCCTTGTTCCGGTGCGGGAACCGACCGAAATCCTGAATCACCTTCAAGTGCTGGTGGGCATAATCCAGCGTGCTTTTCGCGAAATCCTTGAACTCCGGACGCGCATCCGCGACCAGCTCTTCGAACATTTCGACGCAATGTTTCTGGTCTTCCAGGGATTCCGAATGTTCCAGTGGCAGGCAGAGAAAAACGCGCTCTGTTTCGCTGAGGGATTTGTGCTCATTCAGCGCGAGGCCGTCCTTGCACATACGAAGGGCAAGCGAGTCCTGATGGAATGCGCGAGCGTCTCCCCGGAACAGGTTGCGGCTGAACTGGTCAAGCACAATGATTGCGGCCAACCGTCCGCGCGGGCCCTCGGCCGCCCAATCATCGGCGAAGGGCATGTGCGAAGCATCGTCCAGCAGGCCCAGGAACCGATCCCGAATTTCGGCATCGGTCTCGTCCGATTTGCCGAACCAGAGCTTGTGCTTTTCCTTCAGGTTTTCGGCAGAATGGCGCGTATCGCCGATCCAGTAGGCCAGCACATCTTCGGGGGTGGGTATTTTCGTCATTCGGCAGGTCTCCGGGCCACGATCATGTAGTTCACCTTGGTATCGCCGGAGAGCTTCCAGCTGTCGGCCAGCGGATTGTAGGAGACGCCGATGGCCGGTTCGGTGACGAGGCCTGCGGCTGTGAGTCCGGCATCGGCCTCGTCCGGCGTCACGAATTTCGACCAGTCATGTGTGCCGCGCGGCAACCAGCCCAGCACGTACTCGGCACCGATCACGGCGGTCGCCAGCGCCTTGGCGGTGCGATTCAGTGTGGCGACAATCATCAGGCCGCCCGGCTTCACGAGACCGCCCGTATCTTTCAGGAACTGGTGCGGGTCAGCGACATGTTCGACAACTTCCAGATTGAGCACGATGTCGAAAAGGGGCTCTCCGCTTTCAATCAGGCCTTCGGCTGTGCCTGCGCGATAGTCGATGTCGAGGCCTTGTTCGCTGGCATGCGTCATCGCTGTCTTGATGTTGGCCTCCGAGGCATCAACGCCGGTGACCGACGCGCCCAGCCGTTTCATCGGCTCGCAGACGAGCCCGCCGCCGCACCCGATATCGAGCAGTCTCAGGCCGTCCAGCGGGCGTTTGGCCTCCGGTGCAATCCCGAAATGCTTCTCGGCCTGGTCACGGATGAAGCGCAAGCGCACAGGGTTGAATTTGTGAAGCGGCCGAAACTTGCCGCGGGGATTCCACCAATCTGCAGCCATCGCTGAGAACTTGGCAACTTCGTCCGGATCGATGCTGGGTGTGGCAGGCGCGTGGTCTGCCGTGTCTTTTGCTACTGTCATAGTTCAAGAAACCTGTTTGATCCGGGCGTGAACACCCCCTATGAGGGCGAATATAGTGGGATATCCCAAGAAAACGACAGGATATGGGGCGAAATGGCGCGCACGGTTCTGAAATTTGGCGGCACATCCGTAGCTGACCTTGATCGCATTGCGAATGTGGCGGACATCGTCGCCGCACGTGCGGAAAAAGGCGAGCGCATGGCGGTGGTTGTGTCCGCAATGTCGGGCGAGACCAACAAGCTGGTGGGCTATGCCGAAGGCGCAGCGGGCGATGCCCTTCCGCGCGAGCAGTTTGATGATGAGTATGATGTGGTCGTGGCCTCGGGTGAGCAGGTGACGGCAGGTCTTCTCGCATTGGCGTTGCGCCGGCGGGGCCTGAAGGCGCGGAGCTGGCTCGGATGGCAATTGCGGCTGAAGACAAACAAGAGCCATGGCCGCGCGCGGATCATGGGCTTTGATGATTCCACGCTGCCGGACGCGATTGATGCCGGCGAGATTGCCGTCATCGCTGGATTCCAGGGTGTGACCGACGATGACCGTGTGGCCACGCTTGGCCGGGGCGGTTCGGATACCAGCGCCGTGGCGGTTGCCGCCGCGCTTGAGGCAAATGTGTGCGACATCTACACAGATGTGGACGGCGTCTACACCACCGATCCCCGGATTGTGCCCAAGGCGCAGCGGATCGAGAAAATCTCGTTTGAGGAGATGCTGGAACTGGCGTCCCTCGGCGCCAAGGTTCTGCAGACCCGGTCTGTCGAGATGGCGATGAATCACAATGTGCCCGTAAGGGTTCTGTCCAGTTTCCTGAAGCCGGGCGAGCCGAACCCCGGAACCATTGTCTGCTCAGAGGAAGAAATCGTGGAAAAACAGGTTGTCAGCGGCGTTGCCTATTCCCGGGATGAAGCTAAGGTCACGCTCTATGGAGTACCGGACAAGCCGGGTATCTCCGCCAAGATCTTCTCGGCCCTCGCCCGCGCCGGGGTGAATGTGGACATGATCGTCCAGGCGCAGGCGCGCGGGCCGGAACAGGCCAACATGGTATTCACCTGCACCGACCGGGACAGCCCCATTGCACGCGACACACTTGAGAGCATGCATGAGGAAATTGGCTATGAGCGCCTCGAAGTTGTGCGCGACGTGTCGAAAATTTCCATCGTTGGTGTTGGCATGCGTAGCCATACCGGCGTCGCAGAGACAATGTTCAAGGCTTTGTACGAGAAGGGCATCAATATTGACGTGATCTCTACTTCGGAGATCAAGATTTCAGTACTGATTGGAGATGCCTATACTGAGTTGGCCGTTCGGGCCCTCCATACGGCATTCGGCCTTGACGCTGCCTGATAGAGGCTGCGACATACGGGCTGACCATGCCTTATAATCTGCCCGCGACGCGCTTGCTGATGAACCGGCTCCGCCAGGTTATGGCGGAGGAAGGTGAAACACGGTCTCGGCTCGACAAGGTCGTCCGCCTGATCGCCTCCACCATGGTGGCAGATGTCTGCTCCATCTATCTCAGACTGCAGGGCGGCGCGCTGCTCCTCATCGCGACGGAAGGTCTCAAGGCCGATGCTGTCGCCGCCACACGCCTTAGCGTGAATGAGGGACTTGTCGGCTTGGTTGCGCGCCGCGCCGAGCCGATGGCCATTCAGGACGCGCCGCGCCACCCCTCATTCTCCTACCGGCCGGAGACCGGGGAAGACCCGTTCCACGCCTTTCTCGGTGTCCCGATCCTGCGCGGCGGACGTGTCATTGGTGTCCTTACGGTTCAGAACCGGACCGAGCGGGCCTATGATGATGAGGAAATCGACAACCTCCAGACAATCGCCATGGTGCTGGCCGAGATTGTCGATCGGATTGATCCCGATGCGCTGAACAATGGCGGTAATGAGAAGCGAGAGCGCAACACGGCATCCTTGACAGGACGCGTGTTTTGCGAAGGCCTCGGTTATGGGCGCGCTGTGTTGCACGATCCGGTCGTGCCGGCCGCGAAATTCTTCGCGGCGGATCAGGTGACCGAAAGCAAGCGCCTGTCCGAAGGCATGGCGGAGCTGAAGGCCTCTATCGACCGCATGATGGCATTGGATGGCGCCGCGCTGGGCGAAGACCCGCGCGATGTGATGGAAACCTATCGTCTGCTAGCACATGATCCGTCCTGGGCCGAAAAGCTGCAGGAAGGCGTGAAGTCCGGGCTTTCCGCTGAGGCGTCGGTTGACCGGGCGCGGCGCGAACACCGCGCACGTCTGCAAAGTGCGCGGGACCCTTATTTGCGCGAGCGGCTGCACGACCTCGAAGATCTCGACAACCGGCTGCTACGCATTCTCGGCGGGGAAGAGGGCAAGCCCCAGATCAGCGAGGAGCGCAGCGTGCTTGTCGCGCGGCGGCTTGGACCGGCAGAACTGCTGGAATACTCCAACACCGGCCTCAGGGCGATCCTGATGGAGGAGGCAGCCGCCTCGTCTCATGCGGCCATCGTTGCACGCGCCCTTGGTATCCCGACACTGGGTGGCATTGCCGGCCTGACCACACGCATCGACCAGGGCGATTGGGTCATCGTCGATGCCGAGGATGGCACGCTTCATATTCGCCCGGATGACTCCCTGTACGATGCGTACAAAGGGCGGGTTTCGCTGCGTTCAGAACGTCAGGCGGGCTATGAAGCGCTGAAGGATCTGCCAGCCCGCACGACCGATGGCACGGAAGTCTCGTTGATGCTGAATGCAGGGCTCGACCTCGACATGGACATGATGAAACAGGCAGGCGCTGACGGCGTAGGCCTGTTTCGCACTGAATTTCAGTTCCTCGTCTCGGAATCTCTGCCCAAGCTGAATGACCAGATCGACCTCTACAAGCGCGTTCTGGACAAGGCCGATGGCAAGCCGGTCATCTTCCGCACAGTGGATCTGGGCGGCGATAAAGTGCTGCCCGCGCTGAACTTGCAACGGGAAGAAAACCCCGCGTTGGGCTGGCGGTCGATCCGGTTCGCGCTGGACCATAAGGGCCTGTTCCGACGCCAATTGCGCGCGCTCGTCCGCGCCGCTGGAGAGCGACCGCTGACCGTCATGTTTCCGATGGTGACGGTGGCGTCCGAATTCGAGGAAGCGCGAGATCTGTTGCTGAAAGAAGTTGAATGGTCGGCAAAGCGCACAGGCCGCCGACCGTCACGCGTGGAAGTCGGCGTGATGCTGGAGACGCCAGCCTTGGCGTATGGTTTGCCGGAACTTGCCGGCAAGGCGGAATTCCTGTCGGTCGGGACGAATGACCTGATGCAATTTTTCTTCGCAGCTGACCGGATGACGCCGCATGTATCGGATCGCTACGATCTGGTGTCACCTAGCGCATTGCGATTCCTGAAAGAGGTCTCGGACGCCTGTAAAACTCATGGCATACGCATGTCCGCGTGCGGGGAAGCGACGGGATCAACCCTGTCTGCGCTTTGCTTCGTGGCACTGGGATTTACCACATTGTCGATGTCGGCGGGCTCTATTGGACCGGTCAAGCAAATGATAAGGTCATTCGACTTGCAGGCATTCAGGCCCGACTTTTTGGCGGCTCTGGACGCCCCGAAGCAGGATTTCCGTAACCAAGTATTAGCCTTGGCAGCCGATCATGGGATTGAGCTTTCTGATGGTTAATATGGACTGGCCCATATAATAACCACATTCATGGACCAGAAATTGCGCTGCAGGGAGGGGACCCCCTCGCTGTATCGAAGAGCTGGAAGAATATGGCACACGACGACCTGACCCCTGAGCACGACCGTGATGATGCGAGCCCTGCGGCATCGCAGGACACGTCTGCGAGCGTGTCGGAATCTGTGTCGAATGAGACGGAAATGACCCCGCGCGAACGCGCCATGGAGATTTTCGAGGCACGCGAGTTTGATGGCGAGACGTTGCGTATGGGCCAGGTCCTGCGCCGTGTGCGGGAGGCTCTGGGCCTCGAAATCGCAGACGTTTCCCGCGCAACATTGATGCGCAAAGACTATCTGATGTGGATTGAGCGCATGGAAGTCGGCGAACTTCCACGTGGCGGCTATTTGACCGCGATCCTCAATACTTACGCCAAGTATCTCCAGCTGCCGGAAAAGGACGTAATCCGGATTTACAGTCAGGAATGCGGCGCTGTCGAAGAAGTGCACAGCGACGCCCCGGTCCCCAAGATTGGCCAGATCGCACCGGAAAAGGCCAAATGGCCACTCGCGGTTGCTGCGGCCGCGGTCTTGGTTGCGCTGGGCGCAGGCGCGCTCGGCGTGTCGCAATTGGTGCGCCCGAATGTCGAACTTTCCGCCGAACCTGGTGTCGTCTCCGTAAATGGTGCGCGTGACAGCCTGTTCGCGGAATCCACGAAATCCGATCGCCCTGTCCCCAGGAATTTGCCGCTGGAACTGGTGGCGGTGAAGCAGGGCTGGATGGAAGTTCGCGGCGCTGATGGCACGATTTTCCGCAGCCGCGTAATGGCTGCCGGGGAGAGCTATTTTCCGCGCCTTCAGGCCGGCTGGACCGTGTCTGCCCGCAATGGCGGCGCCTTTGAATGGCGTGTCGGTGATGTCACGATCGGCCCTCTGGGCCCTGAAGGCGCCCAGGTGTTTTCGGCGAGCATTGATGACCAGATTGGTCGTGCCACCGACGCGGCGGCCCCAGCCATGGCTGCCAATGGTGGCAACAAGGCGACCCGCTAGGCTTGCCATGAGCCGCCGGACCCGCCATGTGATCCGGGACACTCACCGGACAGGACCCCGCGCCCATGTCGCATAATCCAATCCGTCCCTGGCGCAATATCGAGCGCCGGAAATCCCGCCAGATCCGCGTTGGCAACGTGCTTGTGGGCGGCGATGCCCCGATTGCCGTGCAGACCATGACGAACACGCCGACCGAGGATGTCGCCGCCACGCTCGCGCAGATCGAGCGCGCCGCAGAAGCGGGCGTGGACATTGTGCGTGTCTCCTGTCCAACGGAAGACTCCACAGCCGCGATGCCGGAAATTTGCCGGGCGAGTCCCGTGCCAATCGTTGCGGACATCCATTTTCACTACAAGCGCGGTATCGAAGCCGCCGACGCTGGCGCGGCTTGCCTGCGGATCAATCCCGGCAATATCGGGTCTGAAGCCCGGGTGAGGGAAGTCGTGGCAGCGGCGCGCGCCAATGGGTGTTCCATCCGGATCGGCGTCAATGGCGGCTCGCTGGAGCGCCACCTGCTGGAAAAATATGGTGAGCCTTGCCCGGATGCGATGGTCGAGTCCGCGCTGGACCATGCCCGTATCCTCGATGATCTCGGCTTCCACGACTATAAGATTTCGGTAAAGGCCTCGGACATGTTCCTGACCGTGGCGGCCTACCAGCAACTGGCCGAGGCAACTGACGCGCCGCTACATTTGGGCATCACTGAAGCTGGCGGTCTGCGCACAGGTACCGTGAAATCCTCTATCGGTATGGGCGCTTTGCTCTGGGCTGGCATTGGCGACACAATCCGTGTCTCGCTTTCCGCCGATCCGGTGGAAGAGGTGAAGGTCGGCTTCGAGATGCTGAAGTCGCTCGGTCTGCGGACGCGCGGCGTGAACATCGTGGCGTGTCCCAGCTGTGCGCGGCAGGGTTTTGACGTCATCAAGACCGTCGAACTGCTCGAACAGCGCCTTGCGCATATTTCCGAGCCGATCAGCCTGTCGATTATCGGCTGTGTCGTGAACGGACCGGGCGAGGCGGCCCTGACCGATCTAGGCTTTACCGGTGGCGGCAAGGAAAGCGGCAAGATGTTCGTCTCCGGCCGCGCCGACCATAATGTCTCGAATGCCGAAATGGTCGATCACATCGTCGGTCTCGTGGAGCAGAAAGCCGAATCCCTGCGCCGCGAGCGCGAGGCGGCCGAGGTGGCAGCGGAGTAGGCGGTCACTGCATTTCGGCATTGTTTCCTAACCCTGTTTTCATGTCTCAACGCATAGAAGAACCCGCCCTGCTTTGCAGGGCGTCGAGGAGTATGTGTGATGCCGGATAGTTTTTCAGGGACCGAGACAGTCAGGAAGCCCAGTGTTTTCCATAGAGAACTGCGCCGTATTCGGGCATTCCAGCACCTGATTTCCCGCCAGGTAGACCATGAAGATGTGGTCGCGCATGTCCGTGATGATGGACAATTGTCAGGTCGCTATATCTTCATGATTGTCATGTCCTGCGCGATTGCGACCCTGGGCCTGCTATTGTCATCCCCGGCCGTAATCATCGGCGCCATGCTGATCTCGCCGCTGATGGGGCCGATCATGCTGTTCGGCTTTTCACTCAGCGAACTGAAACTTTCCTTCCTGCGAAAGTCTGCGGTGTCCCTGGTCGTGGGTGTGCTCAGCGCGCTCCTGATTTCTATACTCATTGTGAAGCTTTCGCCGCTGACAGATCCGACCCCGGAAATTGTGGCCCGGACCCGGCCGAATTTCTTTGACCTTCTGGTTGCTGTCTTTTCCGGCTTGGCTGGCGGCTATGCCGTGATCCACAGGAAAGGGGAGACGATTGTCGGTGTGGCGATCGCGACGGCCCTTATGCCGCCACTGGCGGTAACAGGCTACGGCATTGCCGTCGGCTCGCTCGCTGTGGCTGGCGGGGCCTTCTTCCTGTTCATGACCAATCTTCTTGCAATAGCCTTGTCCGTGACCGTCCTGTCCCGGATTTACGGGTTTGGCGACGAGGAAGCGGGCGGCAAGCGCGGCTATTGGCGATCGGCACTCGTCGTCGGCGTGTTCGCGGCCCTCTCGATTCCACTCGGCCTGGCTCTGCGCGACATTGCTTATGAGGCCCGGGCCACGGTGACCGTGCGGGACACGATCCTGTCTCCTTTTGCGGATGAACGGGCCCGGTTGGCAGACCTGGTCGTGACATTTCCGCGCGAGGCGCCGGTCGAAGTGGTTGCCACGGTCCGTGCACGGGAGCGTGTGGAAAATGCCGAGGCCGCGATCAGGGACCTCCTCCAAGAGCGGCTTGGTCGTCCGATCAGTGTCAGCCTGTACCAAGTCATGATCGACGAAGACAAGGCGCTGGAGCGGACTGAATTGCTGCAACTGGCGGATGCGTCGATTGCCGCACCGCTCCGGGCGCAGATGGCCCGACTGGAATCGGTGGCGCTGGTTCGCGAGCGTGAAGCCGAAATGCGCCAAGCCGCGCCATTTGCCGTTTCAGCAGCAGATGTAAATGCCGACGAGCGCAAGGCCATCTTCTTCGCCGAACCGGAAGCCGGCTTCACCATTGCCACCTATCGCGCGCTGGAGCAGGGCCTGGCCCGGCAATATGGTGACTGGTCGGTCCGTATCGTTCCTCCTGTGGGCGAACTTCCGCGGATCTCCTTCAGGGAGGGCGGCGTGGAGTTGGAAGACGGCGCGCTGCAAACGGTCGAGGATTGTGTGTGGGCCCTACAGCGATGGGGCGCCACGGACATTGCGGTTGTGGGCTATGCTTCGACGGCCGGGGAGTTGCAGCGCTTCAACAACCAGGCGCTTGCCTACCAGCGCGCCCAGGCGGTGGCCAACATGCTGGCGGAGCGGGGGTTTGTGGCCCGCGTCACGGGCGAGTATCGCGTAGTCAACCAGCGCCAGGATGAGCGCCAGCAAGGCTATCAGCGCTTCCAGACGGTTCAGATCCGGCCTGAATAGTTCTGTGTACGGCCAAGGACGTGGCCTCTTCAAGCTTGCGCATACACGGGCGAAGGGAAGCCTTCACCCGGGGCGGTGATTGCGCCTGTTGGGAGCGCAACGGGGCTTATGATGGCCCGCGGTCTGATGGCGACTCCCACCATCATGTCATCGCGGCCATTGATCCGGCGGCCAAAGCCGACTTAATCGCTTAATGACCCCTGACCTTCTTCTCCTGTTTGCCGATCGGATCGGCGTGTTCGTCTTTGCGATCTCTGGCGGCATTGTCGCCGTGCGCAAGCAAATGGACATGTTCGGCGTCATTGTGCTGGCCTTCCTGCCAGCGATTGGCGGCGGCACACTGCGCGACTTGATTCTGTCCCAACCAGT
Source organism: Hyphomonas sp. UBA3195 (assembly GCF_002366485.1). Lineage (NCBI taxonomy): Bacteria > Pseudomonadati > Pseudomonadota > Alphaproteobacteria > Hyphomonadales > Hyphomonadaceae > Hyphomonas > Hyphomonas sp. UBA3195. The sequence goes on along the minus strand of NZ_DEXB01000020.1, from coordinate 63,400 downwards.
CTTCTGGCTGGAGGACACGCAGACCCTCGGGCTTGCGGTCGCAGGAGGCTTCACCGCCTTCTTCTTTCATCGCTGGCTGGAGAATTTCCGGCCCCTGCGTTGGGCCGATGCGTTCGGCATGGCGCTGTTCGCGGTGACCGGCGCGGCGAAGGCCATGTCGCTTGGCTTTGGCTGGCCGGTCGTGCTGATCATGGGCACGATGACGGCAAGTGCCGGCGGCTTGCTCCGTGATGTCGTCGCCAATGAAGAACCGCTGCTGCTCAAGAAGGATATTTACGCGACAGCCGCCCTGATGGGGTCGCTCGTCTATTTCCTGCTCAAGTTGAGCGCCGTCGAGGAGACCTTTGCCTTTGGAGGCGGTCTCCTCGCAGCCTTCATGATCCGCGCGCTGGCGATCATTTTCAAACTGTCGCTGCCGCGCTCGCCTTTCTAGAGACGGGCGACGCGCTGGCGGGCTTCAGCCCGAATAGCGGCCGCAGAAAGCCGACGCGGCGGATGACCAATTCGTGCAACAGGGCACATCCGGCAAATGTGCCGCCGATGACAAGCGGCGCTTCGATCCCGACAGGCAGTTCCTGCCGGGTCAGCCAGTAGCCGAGCATGACGGTCAGCGTCTGGTGCAGGATGTACCAGGGGAAGATCGCCTCGGTCATGTAGGTCAGCGCGCGGCTGGGCCGGTTGAGGTAGCGTTCGGCGAGACCGAGCAGGGCTGCGATGGTGATCCAGGCATAGGCGAGGCGCGCAATGCGGGCTGGCCAGATGATCCAGTCCCAGTCTCCGCCCTCGCTGAGCATTTCCCAGTTTTCCCAGAGGACAGACAGGCCTGCGCCGAGACCGACCATCAGACCGACCGCAAAGGGCAAGACGCGGCGGATTGCGCTCCAGAAATGGACGTCCTTGGCCAGCAGGAAACCAATCATCAGCATGGTCAGGCTGTGGGCGTGATTGGCCCAGTCCCAGGTGAGGTCGTGGGT
>NZ_DEXB01000020.1:7886-62267 GCF_002366485.1 Hyphomonas sp. UBA3195 | reverse complement strand
GCCAGCATCAGCGTGTAGACCAGCAGGTACACAATGTACCAGAGATGGTTCCAGGTGGGGGTTGTGATCGAAAAATCCGACCCGAAATCAAGGTATTGAGGCCAGAAGGCTAAGAAACTGCCTGAAAACTCCCCGGATTCGACCAGCTGCAGCCAGCTTTGCGGCGCGACCACGACCGCCATGCCGAACAGGATGGGCAGGCCCAGACGTACGACGCGTTCCCGGGCCAGTTTCGAGCCGCCCAGCTTGTCGGCTGCAAAGCGTAGCGCCACACCGGAGATGAAGAAAAGCAGCGCGAGGCGCCACGGGTTCAGCAACATCATGGCCCATTCGGCCTCAGGGCCTGCATGCACGCTTTTCACGTGCCAGCCCCAAGTCACGTAGAACATGCCGGAATGGTAGAGAATGAGCAGGCCAAACGCGATAATGCGCAGCCAGTCTAGATCGTATCGGCGCGGGAAGGCGGGAGCGTTGGGCATGGGTTTCTCCTGTGGATTTGACGCCAGCCTCTCGCGCGCCTGTCGTCAGGTCACGCGGATTGGGATGTTCGGTGGATGCAGGGGACGAATGACCCGCCAGAGGGGTGGGCGGCGGTATTCAGGGACGAAATCCTGAGATTTCTATTCCGGACTTGGCCGGGCTTGTGGCAGGAAGCGAAGCATGGAGACACGTGCCGCCCATCCGGAAATCGAAGCTGACCGTCGCGCAGACCGGAAGACGTGGATCTATTTCGGATGCTTCTTGTTCGCGTCATTTCTCGTGGAGTCCTTGTCAGATCAGCATTTGCTGAATCGGGTTGGGGATCCGTACCCAAACCTGCCATGGCTGAGCCAGGCGACGTCGCATGGCGTGATCCTGGCATTGACGCCCTTTATCACTTTCATGCTCAGCCGGTTCCCACTCTCGGCGGGGCAGTGGCGCACCAATCTGCTGGTGCATGCAGCGGCGACAATACTGTTCTCGGTCGCACATATCCTGGCCATGGTGGCCCTGAGGAAACTGCTCACGCCGATTGTGTTCGGCATTCCTTATGATTTCGGGCTCTCGAATGTTTCGGTCTGGCTCTACGAATACCGCAAGGATGTGCTGAGCTATTCGCTGATCGCTGCGATCTTCTGGATGAACCGACTGGTCGAGCAACGCGCACTTGATTCCCGGGTGGCGCAACGCGACGCAACTGATTTGCATCGGCTGACGCTGAAATCCGGTGGGCGTTCCTATTTCGTGAATGCCCCGGATGTGATCTGGGCCAAGGCGGCGGGCAATTACGTCGAAGTTGTCACCAAGGGCAAATCCTATCTGGCGCGCCTGACGCTGACAGAGCTGTCACGTCTGTTGGATGCTGCTGGCGGACGGCATGTGCGGGTGCACCGCTCACACATCGTCAACCTGGACCATGTGCAGGCAATTGAGCCTACCGGCGAAGGGGATGTGACCCTGCGGCTGGACACGGGCGACGAGGTACCGGGCTCGCGGCGGTATCGCGCCCAGTTCGAGCCGGAACGGGCGGCCTGACCACTTTTCCGTGAGGGGGTAGGCGGCCGGATAAATGCCGCTAGGGTGCCGGAACATTTTTCTCGGAGAGGTCCATGCTCAACGTGTTTCGTGCCCTTGTCTGGTTTCTTGTCCGCGTGCCGCTCTTGTTGCTCATTTTTGTGACCGCGCTGATCATGAGCAGCTGCACCATGCTGGGCCTGAATTATGCGAGCCTGGAGACGGCCAACAAGCCTGTGCCCCAGCCTGAACTTAATGTGGCGGCGATTGTAAATGAGCCAGCTTACCGATCAGACGTTATGCAGGGCTTTGAGGACGTTCTCTACGGGCCATGGCCGGAAGGACTGCCGATCGAATGGGGTGAGCCACGTCTGGTCGATGCCAATTTGCTTGGCGGAAAAGGACGGCTTGAAGAGATACCTGTCACGATCGGTGAAGGTGAGGGTGCGAGCCAATTCTGGTTGGCTGTAGCCACTCCCGCCGGGGATGGGCCATTCCCGCTTGTGATCAGCCAGACCTTTTCTTCCAACTGCGCGGCCTTTCCCGGTTACCCGGTCACCGCGACCGACGGAACGATCTGCGAGGGCAGCGAGATGGAGGGTACATTCGGCTTCATCGCGACCCAGATCTTCGGCACATATATCGCCAAAGTGCCGCTCGACCGCTTCATGGATTCGGGCATTGCCTATGCGAGTTTCTATGGGTCGGATTTTGTGCCGGATCGCCGCACTGAAGCGCCGGGCGTGATGGCCAATCTGGGCGGGCCGATCAATCCAACCAGCACGTTGATGGCTTGGGCCTACGGGTATTCGGCCGCTATGGACGCGTTGGAGGGCCTCGAAGCGATCGATTCCGACGCGATAGTGCTGTTCGGGCATTCGCGGTTCGGCAAGGCTGCGCTGATCGCGGGCGCCTGGGACCGGCGGACTGACGGGGTCATTGCGCACCAGACCGGGTTCGCTGGCGCATCGCTCTCGCGTTCGGAAACAGGTGAAGGATTGAAGCGTATGGCAGAATCCTACCCGCACTGGCTGGCGCCTGAAATACAGGATTGGCTGGATCGGCTGGACGAATTGCCGGTGGATCAGCACCAATTGCTGGGCCTGTTGGCGCCAACCCCCGTCTTGCTGGGCAATGGACGCCGCGATGTCTGGTCCGATCCGAATTCCTCCTTTCGCGCAGCCCTGTCGGCTTCAGACGTTTATGAAGCGGCTGGTGAGCCGGGATTGCCAGCGGGCGGCATGAAGCAGGATTTCGTTCCAGAGGCGGGGATTGCGTGGTGGCTGAGGCCGGGCGGGCACAGCATTGTATCGGAAGACATCGACACGTTCATTGCCTTCGTTCACGCACAGTTTCCTGAAGCCTCTCGGACGCAAAGTGCTGTTCATGCTGCAGAATAGTGCCTAAGCTCCCCGCAATTAAAAAAGCTGTGGGAGGCCAAAATGCCAATCAATGTCGAATTTCTCCATCCTGTTCTCGCGCTTATCGTATGGACGCTGATCCTCTGGTTGTGGATGTACGCGACGCGTATCCCCGCCATGCAGAAGGCTCATATAAACCCGGACGACGCCCGTCATCCAGGCACCTATGGCGATAAACTGCCGGCGAATGTCCGGTCTGTGGCGGACAATTACAATCACCTCCATGAACAGCCGACCATTTTCTATGCCCTGATGTTCTTTGCGGCTTTGACCGGTGGTGGGGACCATCTCGCGACGCTGATTGCCTGGATTTATGTCGGCCTGCGCGTTCTGCATTCCTTCGTCCAGATCCTGTCGCCGAAAGTGGTTTTGCGGTTTACGTGTTTCGCGCTCGCCTCGATCACGCTGATCGTGCTGGCCGGTAAGGAAGTGATCCGCATCCTCCTCTGACTTAGGCAATCACAGCCGAAGGGACTTATCAGGTGGCCAAAAGCGCTCTAAAGGGCGCGGATGGCTACTCTTTCCCTTTCCCGGCTCCAGCAGGTTGTTGATCGTTTCGAACAGGTCGAGGCGCGCATGGGCGCGACGACCGAAACCGATGAAATCATCGCCCTGTCCAAGGAGCATTCCGAACTGAAACCCGTGGTCGACAAGGCGCGGGAAGTGATGACAGCGCGCAAGGGCCTGGAGGAGGCGCAGGCACTGGCATCCTCTGGCGATGCCGAAATGGCTGAATTGGCCCAGATGGAAATCGAGGACATCAAGGACCGCCTGCCGGACCTGGAGCAGGAGATGCAGGTCCTGCTATTGCCGAAGGATGTCGATGACGCGGCCAATATCGTGCTGGAGGTTCGCGCCGGAACAGGCGGAGACGAGGCCGCCCTGTTCGCAGGCGACCTCTACCGCATGTACACACGCTACGCGCAGACGATGGGATGGAAAGTCGAAGTGGTCGACGCGTCCGAAGGCGATGCCGGCGGCTATAAGGAAATCGTCGCCAATATTGCTGGCGACGGCGTGTTCGGTCACATGAAGTGGGAAAGCGGTGTGCACCGCGTCCAGCGTGTGCCAGCGACCGAAACGCAGGGACGCATTCATACGTCGGCCGCGACTGTGGCTGTTTTGCCTGCGCCCGAGAATGTCGAGATCGAAGTCAAACCCGAAGACATCCGTATCGACACAATGCGGTCTTCCGGTGCGGGCGGCCAGCACGTCAATACAACGGACTCCGCGGTGCGTATCACCCATCTTGCGACCGGTATCATGGTGACGAGTTCGGAAAAGTCCCAGCACGTCAACCGCGAGAAGGCGATGGAACAGCTGAAGATTCGCCTCTACGAGAAAGAGCGCTCCGAGCGCGATGCTGAACGCGCCGAGGCGCGCGCCAGCCAGATCGGCACGGGCGACCGCAGCCAGAAGGTGCGGACCTATAATTACCCGGAAAACCGGGTCACGGATCACCGTATTGGCCTGACACTGTATTCGCTCGACAAGATCATCACGGGCGACAAGCTGAACGATGTTGTCGAAGCGCTGATTACGGAAGACCGGGCGCGCAAGCTGGCCGCGATGGAGGCGAACTAAGCTGCCTGCGAAGACATATGACACTTTACTGGCAGAAGGCGCGGCGCAGTTGCGCAAAGCCGGCATTGATACATCGCGGCTTGAAGCGCGGTGGTTGCTGGCCCATGCGGCTGGCTGTCAGTCCTCAGACCTTATAGCGCGAGGGGGAGGCAATGTTTCAGATGAAATCAATTCTGCATATTCCAACAGTATTTTGCGCCGTGCCGCCCGCGAGCCTCTGCAACACATCATTGGCTCGACGGAGTTTTTCGGTCTTGAATTCCTGAGCGATGCGCGCGCATTGATCCCGCGCCCGGACAGCGAAATTGTGGTTGAGGCGGCCCTTGCGCGTATCCCTGACAATGCACCTGTCTTCATTGCTGATCTCGGAACGGGGAGTGGGTGCCTGTTGTCCGCAATCCTCGCAAATCGACCGCTGGCGACCGGGGAGGGCGTCGAGGCAAGCCAGGATGCAGCGGAACTGGCGGAGGAAAACCTGTCCCGGCTCGGCCTTTCGGATCGCGCATCGATCCATAGCGGCCCATGGTCCGATTGGCAGAAATGGGGTGCAGCGGACCTGATCATTTCCAATCCGCCCTATATTGTCAGCGCGGAAATGGCAGGCCTCATGCCTGAAGTTCGCGACCATGATCCGGCGGCAGCGCTTGATGGCGGCCCGGATGGCCTGAATGCCTATCGGGAAATCGTTGGCCTTGCAGCGGGTCGGATGAAGCCCGGCGGCTGGCTCGTATTCGAGATCGGGTATGACCAGAGACTATCCGTCAGCGCCTTGCTGGAAACGGCCGGATTTGAAGCCATCACCTGTCTGAAGGATCTAGGCGGAAATGACCGGGCCATTGCCGCGCAACACCCTGTTGTGTAATACTTACATTTCTTCTTGGCGTATTGGGAAAGTCACGCTAGAAGATTCTCGTGAGACGGCGACCACACACGGTGTAATTGCATGTCCCCCTCACAAGACTCGCGCAAATCAAGGGCTGGGGCCACTTTATCCAGAAGGCCAATTGCGCTGGGAATTGCCTGAAAACTGATCAGGCGCATGAAACGGGAAGATCTGCATGAAACGTTCACGCGGGCGCAATCGTCGCTCAGGCGGTAACAACCAGAACAGCCACAACAATCCGAATCGTCACTATGAAAGCGTCGGTCCGGATGTGAAGATTCGTGGCTCTGCACAGCAGGTTCTGGACAAATACCAACAATATGCCCGTGACGCCCAGACCAGCGGCGACCGGATCCTGTCCGAGGCGTATTACCAGTTTGCCGAACACTATCAGCGCATCGTGGCCAAGCAGGCGGAAGCGAAAGAACGCTCCCAGCAGAATCGCAATCAGAATCGCGACAATCGCCGCGATGATCGCGATAGCAATGACAACAATGACAACAGCAATGCCGATGACGACAATTCGTCCAAGCAGGAAGCCGAAGTCGAATCGCGCAACAAGAACCGCAACGAGGATGACCGTTCCGATCAGGACTCTGACTCATCCAGCGATGCGAAATCCAACCAGGACGACGCGTCGGAAAATTCAGACAAGTCCGATGATGGCGATGACAAGGCTGACAAGCCCCGTCCGCGCAGTCGCCGCAAGCCTTACGCCAAGCGCGAAAAGGCCGATGATGCGCCAGAAGCTGAAACCGATGGAGTGCTGAAAACCGTCTCCCGTGGTCGTCGTAAAGCTGCGCCGAAGGGGGATGATGGTGCCCAGCCCGAAGAGGCTTCCGCCGAAACCACCGACTGATTGCAAGTCGTCAAACCGATTTGAAGCGCCCGGCTGCATCTTGCAGGCCGGGCTTTTTCTTGCGCGTATCGTGACGGTGCGGGCGGTTGCAAACCCATCAAGGCTTCCCACATCAGGAAAGAACCGGATACCGGCTGCCGCTGAGCGGGGCCATTGTCCACCAACTTCCATGATCTGCCTTTCAAAGGGGATGTAGATGAATATTGAACAATACACAGAGCGCGCTCGCGCGATCATTCAGGGTGCACAGACCGCTGCCTTGGCGAATGGCCATCAGGTTCTGACGCCTGCCCATGTCCTGAAGACCATGCTGGAAGACCGCGACCAGCTCGCGGTGAACCTGATCCGTGCAAGCGGGGGTCGTCCGGAACTGGTTGCGCAAGGCATAGACACGGCGCTTGGCAAACTGCCCAAGGTGCAAGGCGCAAGCTCTGGCCTGCGTCTCGAGCAGGCAGGGGCCCAGCTGTTCCAGACTGCCGAAGCGGACGCAAAGAAAGCTGGCGACAGTTTTGTCACCGTTGAACGCCTGTTGCTGGCAATCGCCAGTCTGAAGGGTGATCCGGCTTCTGACGTGCTGGCCAATGCGGGCGTGACCTCATCTGGCCTCGAAGGCGCCATTGCCGAACTCCGTCAGGGTCGCACCGCTGACAGTGAAAATGCCGAAGAAGGCTATGATGCCCTGAAAAAATACGCCCGCGACCTGACCAAGGATGCGCGGGAAGGCAAGCTCGACCCGGTTATCGGGCGCGACGAAGAAATCCGCCGTGCGATCCAGGTCCTGTCTCGCCGCTCGAAGAACAACCCAGTCCTGATTGGTGAGCCCGGTGTGGGTAAAACGGCAATCGCCGAAGGACTCGCGCTGCGCATTGTTAATGGCGACGTACCAGAAAGCCTGAAAGGCAAACGCCTGCTTGCGCTCGACATGGGCGCACTGATTGCGGGGGCAAAGTTCCGCGGTGAATTCGAGGAACGCCTGAAGGCCGTGCTGAATGAAGTTCAGCAGGCGGAAGGGGGCGTTGTCCTGTTCATTGACGAGATGCACACGCTGGTTGGTGCGGGCAAGGGTGATGGCGCAATGGACGCCTCAAACCTCCTCAAGCCTGCCTTGGCGCGTGGCGAACTGCACTGTATCGGTGCGACGACTTTGGACGAGTATCGCAAACATGTTGAAGGTGACCCCGCCCTCGCACGACGGTTCATGGCCGTTTTCGTGGATGAGCCAACCGTTGCCGATACAATCTCGATTCTCCGTGGCCTGAAGGGTCGCTACGAGGCGCACCATGGTATCCGCGTGTCGGACGCCGCGATTGTTTCTGCCGCCAATTTGTCGAACCGGTATATCACTGACCGGTTCCTGCCGGACAAGGCCATCGACCTTATGGACGAAGCCTCTGCGCGTTTGCGAATGCAGGTCGATTCCAAGCCCGAAGAACTCGACGAGATCGATCGCCGCCTCCTGCAATTGCGGATCGAGGCCGAGGCTCTGAAGAAAGAAAAGGATGCTGCTTCGGTGGATCGCCTCAAGACAATCGAGAGCGAGATTACGGATCTGCAGACAAAGTCTGATGAGCTGACGGCGACATGGTCCGCCGAGAAGAACAAGTTGAAGGGCGCTGCCTCCGCGAAAGAACAGCTCGACCGGGCCTATGCCGACATGGCGGAAGCCCAGCGCCAAGGCGACCTGACCAAGGCGTCTGAGTTGAAGTTCGCGACAATCCCGCAGCTGGAAAAGCTCATTGCCGAAGTCGAAGGCAGCGAGGATGATCAGGGAGACGGTGGACTCGTCTCCGAAGTCGTCCGCCCAGAGCATATTGCTGCCGTGGTCTCGAAGTGGACAGGCATTCCCGTCGACAAGATGATGGAGGGCGAGCGCGAGAAGCTGCTCAAGATGGAAGACGATTTGCGCAAGCGGGTCGTGGGTCAGGATGCTGCGCTGGAGGCCGTCTCCAATGCTGTTCGCCGTGCGCGTGCAGGCCTGCAGGATCCGAACCGCCCAATCGGCTCTTTCCTGTTCGTCGGTCCGACGGGCGTCGGCAAGACAGAGCTGACCAAGGCACTGGCCGAGTTCATGTTTGACGATGATACCGCGATCCTTCGGCTCGACATGTCGGAATTCTCCGAGAAGCATTCCGTCGCCCGTTTGATTGGAGCGCCTCCGGGCTATGTTGGTTATGATGAAGGGGGTGTGCTGACGGAGTCAGTGCGGCGCAGGCCCTACCAGGTGATCTTGTTCGATGAGGTCGAGAAAGCCCATCCGGACCTTTTCAATACGTTGTTGCAGGTCCTCGATGATGGGCGCCTGACCGATGGTCAGGGCCGTACGGTCGACTTCAAGAACACGATCATCATCATGACGTCGAACCTCGGCGCAGACGCGCTGGCGAGCGGCGAAGAGGGAGAGGTGTCGGAGGCAGCCAAAGAGTCCGTCATGGGCGCTATCCGCATGCATTTCCGACCCGAATTCATCAACCGGATCGACGAGATCGTCTTCTTCAAGCGGCTGGGCCGCGGCGAGATCGACCATATTGTCGATATCCAGATGGAGCGCCTGGAAGCGCTGCTGAAGGATCGGAAGATGACGCTGCAGTTGAGCCTCGATGCTCGCAACTGGCTGGCCGCGCGGGGCTATGACCCGGTCTATGGGGCAAGGCCACTCAAGCGTGTCATCCAGAAGGAATTGCAAGATCCTCTGGCCCGCCTCCTGCTGGAAGGCCGCATCCATGATGGCGAGACCATCGAGATTGGGGTCGAAGGCGACCAGCTGTCCATCAATGGCGTCCCGAACGGGTTCGCCAAAGGTGCTGCAGCCCTGAACTAAAGGTTGATCGACCGAGAATTTTATGATGGCCTTTCTGTCACTCAGGGAGGCCATCTTGCATTTGAAAATGATATTGACCGCGCTCGCGGTGACACTGGCGGCCGCGTGCCAGACGGCGCGCGCGGACATGAACGAGATCGCGGAACTCTATGGTCGTGCGGACGGAATTGCTGAGCCGCAGCTTTCTCCTCAAGGCACGAAACTGGCCATTGAATGCGCCCCGCAGGGCTTGCCGTCGCTGTGTGTGTTCGACCTGACCGGGGCCACGGAGTCTGCTCTGATCGGCCTCGACTCCACGTATCGCCTGAAAGATTTTCTCTGGGTAGATGAAGCGCGTCTGATCTTTCGTTTCGGTATGTTCGAGCGCCTGCAGACTCAGAGCGGAATGCAGGAATTCGAGGCGTGGCGGGCCGTTTCGTATGATGTGAACTCTGGCGAATCCACCGTACTCATGAACGACACGCGGGGCATGGTGGACACGTCGAACATCGTGTCTCTGCTGCCCCAGGATGAGGGCAAGGTCCTGATCATGGGATGGATTTACGATAGTGGTGCGACTTCGGGTACGATCATGCCGACGAAATCCAACAAGGGCTGGATGCCCCGTACATTTGCGGTCAATCTGAAGAACGGAAAGACCCGGAAAGCTGAAACGTTCCCCAAACACACAGATCAGGTCGTTTTCGACCAGTATGGTCGAGAGGTTGCCCGTTTGCGTCGCGACATCAATCTCGGGACGTCGACCGTTTATCGCGGGCGGGATGAAATCTACTTCGAAGATGATGTGAATGTTCGTAATCTGCGCCTGATCGCGCTCGAAGAAAGCGTTGGAGACCTGATCGTCTGGATCGACAGGGGTGAGAACCGCGGCCTGAATTACATGTCGCTGCGCGACGGATCGATGTCTCCCGTCATGATCGGAGACAAGCGGGCCGGGGCCGCCGCGACGATCATCGATCCCTATACGGGCACATTGGTTGGGGTCGAATATGGTGGGGAATGGGATGAGCAGGTTTTCCTCGTGCCGGAACTGGATGCTGCGCAGTCCGCCATCGAGGCGGCCATGCCGGGCAAGCATGTTACGATCACTTCCTGGACGGCCGACCGCAAGAAAGTCTCTGTCGCCCTGGCGGAGGCCGGGCGGCCGGCAGACTATTTCGTCTATGACTCTGCCGCCGGCACGATGGGGAGCATCGGCAGCGCCGGATCACATCTGGTGAACCGCCCTGTTGGAAATGTCGTTTCGATTTCGTATGAGGCCCGCGATGGCCGCACCATTCAGGGTTTCGTCACCTTGCCGCCCGGCAAGACGTCGGATAATGGCCCGTTTCCGCTGGTCGTCCTGCCGCATGGCGGCCCGGTGGCCCATGACACGGCCGAGTTCGACTGGTGGTCCGGCGCCTATGCCGAGGCAGGCTATGCCGTATTGCGCCCGAACTATCGCGGCTCGACCGGTTCGACTTCGGAGCATCGCTTCGCCGGATATGGCGAGTATGGCGGCAAGATGGTCGACGACGTGATCGACGGTGCGGCATGGGCCATCGCGCAGGGCATTGCCAAGCCGGACGGTTATTGCATCGCTGGCGGCAGCTATGGCGGTTATTCGGCCCTGATGGTGGCCGCGCGGGATTCCGGACGGGTGAAATGTGCTATCTCGGTGAACGGAGTGACGGATCCGATCCTGCGCCTGTCGGAATACACACCCGACAGCGATGCTTACAATCACTATGAATTGATGCTCGGGTCAGGCCGGTTTTCAGACGATGCCAGCCGCGCGGCCATCATGCCGGTCCGTCAGGCCGGGGCAATGTCGGCGCCGATCCTGATCATGCATGGCCGCGAAGACACGCGCGTGCCCTTCCGGCAGTTCACGCGGATGCGCGAAGCTACCGGAAACCGCCCGAACTTCACCTTTGTGGAGATGGAAGGCGAGGATCATTTCCTGCAGTCCACGTACGCACGTTCGGATGTGTTGAATCGGACGCTTACATTTCTGGAGGCGCATCACCCAGTGCAATAGCCGCAGGATACGCGGAGCCTCGGGAACTCCGCGACATTCCTTTTACGGAGAGGGTGGATTGGTCAGCGAGCCGGTGCCTGCCATGAGCTGGGCGCCCTGGGCTGTGCGGATCGCGTCGATCTCGGCCTTGCGGGCTTCGAATTCGGCAAGCATGTCCGGCGTCTCAGCCAGCTTGCGGCCGGTCGGCAGTTTCAGGCGCATCGCGTTGACTGGCTTGCCCTTGATGTAGACTTCGTAGTGCAGGTGCGGTCCGGTTGAGGCACCGGTCGAGCCGACATAGCCAATCACGTCGCCCTGGCGGACCCGCTTGCCAGCGCGCACGCCTGGTCCGTAGCGGGACATGTGGGCGTAGGCGGTCTTGTAATTATTGGCGTGCTTGATGCGGACATAATTGCCATAGCCGCCATAGCGGCTGGCGCGCTCGACCGTGCCATTGCCCGCTGCATAGATCGGCGTGCCGGACGGCGCAGCGAAATCAGTGCCCTTGTGCAGGCGCGTATAGCCAGAGATCGGATGGCGCCGATTGCCGAAGGAGGATGACAGACGCGCGCCATTGATCGGAGTCTTCATCAGGAATTTCGTGGCGCTTTCGCCATTCTCGTCGAAATAGTCAGCTACGCCGTCATCGCTGGGTGTGAAGCGATAGAAGCCGCGTGTCAGGGCCCGGCCATTCAGCTTGGCGAACACCAGCTCGCCATTCTTGACCGGTGTACCACGTTCATCGACCTGGGTCTCGTAGACCATTTCGAAGGTATCGCCCGGATGGATCTCGCGCTGGAAATCCACGTCATAGGCAAACGCGCTGGCAAAATCGACAACCTGCTGGTCGCCGGCGCCCAGCTTGCGGGCGGCTTCATAGATTGAGGTTTCAATTGGGGCTGCAACGCGGTGATAAGTTGGGCTGAGGCGGGCTTTCAGCTCGCTGGCGGTCCAGCCGCTCTCGGCTGAGCGCGTGATGAAAAGATTGCGTTCGGCGTCCGCCTTGATGTTGAGCGCGGTCAGTTGACCATTGGTAATGAAGGCGTCGGCCTTGACCCCGGGGCGAAGGCGCCGCGGATCGAGGAATTCCTTCTCGTAAATCGTGTGCAGTGCAGCGGCAGCATCGGATGGCTCGGCCCCAAGGCGCGTAACGAGTTCCGTCAGCGTTTCGCGGCTTTTCAGCGTGCCGCTTACGCGGTTTGGAATGCCAAGGCCGGGCTCGAATTCGGTTGCAGACAAGAGTGTTGTGGCGAGGGGCGGCGGGGCCGGCGATGCATGGGCGGCGCCCATTCCGACCGGCTCATTGGATGGACCGACCGTTACAAGGCCCAGAATGGCCGAAACCGATCCCAACAGACCCAATACGACCAGACTCTTCACGCCATGCGAGACCGTTCGGCCCGGCTCGGCAGTGTTCGTTTCGACTGTTTTCACGTCATGCACCATGGCGCGATCTCCCTCACTCCAGTGCCACCCAGCACCTCTGTCTCTCAAGACTGTGAATGTCAGAAGGACCTTTTATACCGTTTACACGTTAAGAAACGACATTCTTGCTCAATTTGGCCTTCTTGCTTTCCTACAAATCCTAGTAGCCAATCAAAGCAAGAAGCAAGCCGGAACCGTCAGTGAATACGCCACATTACAAAGATTTAGAGGTTGAAGGCTCGAAGGCGGGCACGCGCCGCCTGAATTGGGGGCGTTGGCTGCTGGTCGCGATCCTGACCCTGATCCTGCTTTTTGGTGCACTCGGCTGGCTCGGTCGCAAATACATCGCCCAACAGGCATTGGCGCAGTGGTGCCATGACCAGTCCCTGACTTGCGAGGCCGATTTCAAGCGCCTTGGGCCTGGTGGCGCGGTGATTACCGGGGTGCGCATCAAATCCGGCGACGAGACGCCCTTCGTGGCAGACGAAGTAATTGCAGACATATCCTGGAAGGGGCTGGTGCCGTCTCTCGGTGCCGTATCGGTTATTGCGCCGGAATTGCACGGCACGTTGGATGATCGTGGTATTCGCTTTCATGGGCTTGAAAATCTGGGCGGGTCTGGCGGGGACAGTGGCAGTCCGCTGCCTCCAGTGAAGATTACCAAGGGCCGCGTCTTGCTGGCCACAAGCGCCGGCGACATCGGGGCATCGGTCGATCTGGAAGGCGAATTTCCCGAATCCGGCACATTGCAGATGGTACTCGACCCGGTGTCCCTGTCCGGTCCGGACGGCACGCTGGTCTGGTCGGAGGGGCGAGTCGATGTCACCGCCAGCGACGGCCAGCTGGAAGGCGAGGCTTTTCTGGATCTTGCCGAGGCCGATATACGCGGCGTTCAGGCGCGAAACGTTCAACTCGACGCGTTGCTGAATTCCCCCCTCGACGGAGCAGGTGACACACAAATTGTCTGGGACGGACATGTCGCCAGCGCCTCCTGGAGCGGATATGAAATTTCCAATGCATCAAGTAGGGGGCGTGCCATTTTGGATCGTCTGCCATCCTTTGAGATCGACTCGATTTTGAATGCGCTGGTTGAGGCCTCTGCCGAGACAGATGCGTCGAAAGTTTCCGGCAGCGCATTTGCCGGTCGCGACATGCAATTGGAGTTCGATCTTGCGGGCGAAGCGGGGCACGTCATCGGCCCTGTACTGGCTTCTGCAAGCGACCTGGACGTTCCTCAGGGCCGCACGCAACGTGCGTCGATCCGGGCAAACTTGGACAGGACGGTCGCGGACGGCATCGACTTCAAGGCCGATGTATCGACGTCCGGGACATCGTTGACTGCCGCGACATCTGACCAGTTGCTCGACTTGGTCAATCTGCCCGACATGTTCGCGGCCCATGAAGCTAGTCTCACGAGCGCGCTGCGTCGAGCGCTAACGGCCTTCAATGCGTCGGTTACGGTCGAGGCTCAGCACAAGGCGGACGGATGGGCCATTTCGGCGGATGGGCCGGCGCAGCTCAACGCACAATCAGGGCTGGCGGCAGACATCTTGCCTGGCGCTAACGGAAAATGGCTCTCTTGGATGGGCCGTGATCGATCGGTAGCAGGTCAGCTCTCTTTGAAAGGCGGCGGTTTGCCAGCCCTTACGGCAGACCTTCAGGTCCAGATGTCCGAAATGGGCCTGTCGCATTTCAACGCGACGGATCTGAAACTGTCCTCCTGGTCGGCAGGTGGCAGGACTCTCTCAGCCGATTTGAAACGGATTGACTATCAACGCGTCGGCGAAGGGGAGATGGCGCTTGAGACATCTGGCAAGATCGGCGTCGCGGGTAATGTGTCCGGCTTTGATCTCGACTTTTCCAGCCTGTCCGGTCAGTTGCTGGTGTCGTCCGACAAGGCGGGGTGGCGGATATCCACTCCGGATCGGTCCTGCCTGTCACTGGACAGCCAGGGCTTGCGGTTCGGATCGGTCAGCCTCGGCGCTTTCCGCACGCCGATATGCCCGGAAGGGAAAGACTTCATCTCGCCGGGGGCCGGATTTGCCGGGGCCACAAAACTCGGAGACTTGGTGGTTCCGGTCGCTTTCTCATCGAATGCCGGGACGGTCAGCTTCACAAATGCACAGATTGACTGGACGGGCGGAAAGACTGCGAGCGTCTCGGCGGTGTCAGACTCTGTCTCATTGGCCCTTGGCATCGGTGAGGAGACGCTCAGCATTGATGGCGACGGACTGAGGCTGGGCATTGCCACCCGTCTGAACGCCGCGCCCGCTCTGTCGGCGCGACTGGGGGCAACCAAGTTCAACGGAACGCTTGTGCCCGCCAATGTCAGCTCCAGTGATTTCCGCTTCGACGGCACAACGGGCGAGGGTGGTGTGAAGGGGAGTATGAGCGCCGACGGTGTGATTATCCGCGACTATCGCGATGACCCCCTCTACCAGCCGCTGACAGCAGACCTGGACGCAACTCTGAGCGGTGCCGATTTCAGCATGTCCGGGCCTTTGCGGCTTGCGTCAAACGGCATCACCGTTGCGGACACACTGCTTCGCCTCGACGTGACGAAGCTGAGTGGCATGGCGGCGCTGGAGAGCCGTGACCTGCAATTCGAGCCCGGTGCCCTGCAGCCTTGGCGCCTGTCAGACCGTTTGCGGGGCGTTTTCACGGATGCGCGCGGCGGTCTTGCTGCGGCGGCGCGGTTTGACATTGTTGGAGGCAAGATCGAAGGGACAGGGGAAGTCTCGGTTTCCGAATTCGGTTTTCAGACGACACGGCTTGGCCGGGTGCAGGGGGTCAACGGCACCGTCGCCTTTCGCGAATTGCTGGCCCTGACCACCGAGCCAGGACAGACCATCCTCGTCGAGCGTCTCAACCCCGGCGTACCGCTGGAGAATGGCCAAATCACGTTTCAGCTGGTCGAGGGTACGCAGTTCAAAGTCGAGTCGGCTGCATTCCCCTTCGCCGGGGGGACACTGGCATTGCCGCCCTTTGTCTGGTCGCTTGGCGGCGAGCAACAGAACATTGAAGTTACGGCAGAAGCAATCGAACTCGCGAAACTGGTCGAGGTTTTGAAACTGCCCGACACACGAGCGACCGGCACTGTGTCCGGCAGCTTTCCAATCGACATTGACGGCACAGATATTCTGGTCCGCGATGCTCGGTTGAGAGCCGATGCGGATGGGGGCTATATCTCCTATCTGGGCACGGCTGCGGACTCTGCTGGCGCAGCAGACGAAAACGCAAAAATGGCCTTTGAAGCGCTGAAGGATTTCGATTTCACGGTCCTTGAGCTTGGCCTTGACGGCAACGTCCGCGATCGGATGACCATTTCTCTCATTCTGGAGGGTAAGAGCCGGAAGGGGATCGCGTATGGTGACGGAAATCAGGTGCTGACGGGGCAACCCTTCCTGTTCAACATCACGGTTAACTCGGCACTCGGCGAACTCTTGCGCAACACTCAATACTATACGAGCCAGAAGGGGCTGACCGACGCCGTTGTCGAGCAGGTGAAAGCAAAACGACTGGATGAATCTGAATAGGACACAACCGCCAACTTCATTGACGTTAAGGTGGCGTGTGTCATGTTCCCCATTGAACCCTGAGGAGCGAATCCTGATGAATTATTCCAAAGCCTTGCTGGCTGGCGCGGGCATTGCGGCACTGGTCGCCTGCACGCCGACCGTCCGCATCGAACCGTCCGACAAGCCGATCAAGATCGACTTGAATGTCAATATTACCCAGGAAGTCCGCGTGATCCTCGACAAGGAAGTCGAAGACCTGATCGCGGACAATCCAGACTTGTTCTAAACTCGCGAAATCTGGAGACGAGATGATGAAATCCCTTCGCACTTTTTTCGCTGCCCTGGCCTTGGCCTTCGGCCTTGCCGCGATGTCGCCAGCCGCCTTTGCGGGTGATCCCGCCATTGATGCTGCCATTGAGGCGGGTGAGGTCGGCGAACGCATTGACGGTCGCCTTGGCGTTATCGGGTCGGCTGACCCGTCGCTCATTCGCAAGGTTCAGGAGATCAACAACAAGCGCGCCGCCAAATATGCGGAAGTCGCTGCTGAAACCGGCACGACGGTCGCTGAAGTCGCCCGCATCACCGGCGAAAAGCAGATTTCCAAACTGAGCCCTGGCCAATGGTACATGGATGCCAGCGGCAGCTGGAAGCAGAAATAGCTTGTTTCCAGCGCCGTCAGGCGTAGGTGATCAGACATGTCACGCAAGCTGATCTTCTGGATTGTAGCCAGTTTCGTGCTCCTGGGGCTGATGCTCTGGGGCATTTCGCTGTTCTGGGAAAGCAATGCTGACGGGCTCTCGGGGCATGGCTGGATCGCCTATGTCCTGGGCGGCGTCATGACGCTTGGCCTGTCGATTGGCCTGTTTCTGCTCACCTTCCACAGTGCGCGCCACGGCTATGACGATATCGACCGTCCGGAAGATGCAACTGAGCAGAATGTTGAATATCGCCAATAGTTCATACAGCCTTGATTGACACGCCGGGCGGCTCACACAATCCTGCGAAAAAGCTGAACTCTAGAACGGGGCTCCACTACCCATGATCGATCCTGCACGCCTATCCGCGTACATCGCATCACGCATCTGCCACGACCTTGTTTCGCCCGTATCTTCGGTCACGAATGCGCTCGATCTGTTGAACGATCCGGGTGACATGGAAATGAAGGCGCAGGCCCAGGACCTGCTGCATGATGGAGCCGAGAAGGCGGGCGCTCGGATTCAGTTTCTGCGCTACGCCTTTGGGTCGATCGGCTTGAATGCGGGCGCGGCCGACATTCATGAAGCGCGCAAGATCACCGAGAACTTCGTGGCCAGCCACCGGCCGAGTATCGAATTCGATATCCAGACCGACCATTTGAGCTTCTCGCATGTTCGGATGATGATGAACCTCGTAATGATGGGCATTGACTGTCTGCCGCGCGGCGGCGTGATTCATGTGCGCATTCGCAATGAGCAAGTGGGCCTGACGATCACTCTGACCTGCAAGGGCAATCGGGCGCGCCTGCGCCCTGACATCGCCAATGGTATCAAGGGAATCGAACCAGAGGATGGCTGGCGTCCGGAAACCATTCAGCCCTTGTTCTCGAAGATCATCTGCGATGGTCTCGGCGGCGAGTTGACCGCCAGCGAAAGCGAAGAGACGGTCATCATCATGGCGGCGGGCATTCGCGCAGAGGGATAGTGCTGGCCCGAAATTTACACTTTGGCAGGACTTTCTTAACCGGGGTCGGCCAGATTCGAGTCCGAACCGCTGCGCACAGGATACATCATGAAAACCTGTCTGATCGTTGATGACTCCCGTGTAGTCCGGAAAGTGGCGGCGCGCATTGTGCGCGACCTGAAGTTTGACGTGCTGGAAGCCGGCGATGGAGCAGACGCCATGCGCCAGTGTCGCCAGAAAATGCCCGATGCCATCCTGCTTGACTGGAATATGCCAGTCATGAACGGCTTGGACTTCCTGCGGGCCTTGCGCCGCGAAGAAGGCGGCAAACATCCGCTTGTCGTGTTCTGCTCCATTGAGAATGATGCTGAACACATAAATGAAGCGTTGAGTTCAGGCGCTGACGAGTTCATCATGAAGCCCTTCGACGCCGATATTCTGGAAAGCAAATTTGCGGAAGTCGGCCTGGTCTGAAGCATTTCTTAATAAACCGAGCCCTATGGGTAAGGTTTATGGGCAGAATGTCCGATTCGGAGTGTTAGATGCAGGAAGAGGTCTTCAACGAGTTGGCTGAGCTGGCGCTGAAAGGCTCCGGTCAGGCGATTCCGAAATCCAAATCCTATCTGATTGAAGCCCGGCTTGCGGCAATCGCCCGCCGCGAGGGCTTTGGCACCATGGCGGATCTCGTCCACTGCCTGAAATCGCGCGCCAATCCGGTCTTCGCGGCCGAAGTCGCATCCGCGTTGGTGTCCAAGGACACCTGCTTCTTCCGGGACCGCGACGCCCTAAAGCGTGTTGTCGACGACGTACTGCCGAAACGGCTGAAGGCGTCCAATACGGGCCGTCTGAAAGTCTGGTGCGCCGGCGGCAGCACGGGCCAGGAAGCCTATTCCCTGGCGATCCTGCTGGAAGACGAATTGCCTGCCAGCCTGCGCGGCGCAAAGATCGATATTCTTTCGACTGATATCTGCAAGGTCTCCACCGAGACCGCTCGCGTGGCGCGCTATGGGCACTACGAGGTTCAGAAGGGGCTGTCGATCCACCGACTCGTCAAGCACTTCACCCGTCTCGAAACCGGCCAGTGGGAAGCGTCTGAAGCCTTGCGTTCGCGCGTGAGCTTTCGCCAGCACAATCTGCTCGAGCGGGCAGACGGGCTCGGAAACTTCGATGTTATCCTCTGTCGGAATGTATTGTCCGGAATGGCGCGCGCGTCCCGTACCAAAGTGATTGAAAGCGTCTCGAAACAAATGATGCCCGGCGGCATGATTCTGCTCGGTGGTGGCGAAAGTGTCATCGGCCTGACCGACAAGCTGGAGCCGGCTCGCCACTTCCGGGGCGGTTGGGTTGCTGCTGGAACGGCCAACGCTGAAGCATCTGCAGCCTGACCCCCTCGCAATTTGGCGCGTCTCGCGCTATATGCGCCCATTCCTGAAACTGCTCCGGGCCTTTAACCCGGTTGGAGTGAGACATGACTTATGAATTGCCGCCGGCCTGGGATGGCCGTGTGAACTCTCTTGGATTTGCCAAACCGCCCGCGGAAACGCGCGTCGTCGCTGCCATGTCGGGCGGAGTCGACAGCTCTGTCGTGGCCGCCATGCTGAAGGCGCAGGGCTACGACGTGATTGGCATCACGCTACAGCTTTACGATCATGGCGCTGCCATCGAGAAGAAGGGCGCCTGCTGCGCCGGGCAAGACATCCATGATGCCCGCAACGTATCCGACCAGATCGGCATTCCGCACTATGTACTCGACTACGAGTCTAAGTTCCGCGAGCAGGTGATGGAAGACTTCGCCGATACCTATCTGGCCGGTTCGACACCGATTCCGTGCATTCGCTGTAACCAGACGGTCAAGTTTTCGGACCTGTTGAAAACCGCCCGTGATCTCGGGGCAGATTGTCTTGCCACAGGGCATTACATCCGCCGCACGGATGGTGACGATGGGCCGGAGCTTCACCGTGCCGCGGATGCGAGCCGTGATCAGTCTTACTTCCTGTTCGCAACGACGGCAGAGCAGCTGGACTATCTGCGCTTCCCGCTCGGCTACCTGCCGAAGACGCAGGTGCGCGAACTGGCTGATCAGTTCAATCTGCCGGTGGCTTCCAAGCCGGACAGTCAGGACATCTGTTTCGTGCCGGAAGGCTCCTATGCCACGGTTGTGGAAAAGTTGCGTCCGGGTGCCGGACGGGGCGGAGACATTGAACATCTTGATGGTCGCGTGCTCGGTCAGCACAATGGCGTGATCCACTACACGATCGGCCAGCGCCGGGGGCTTGGGGTTGCGACGGGTGACCCGCTCTATGTGGTCAAGATCGACGCGCCCAACCGCCGGGTCATTGTTGGCCCGCGTGAAGCCTTGATGACGTCCGGCCTGTTGCTGGAAGAACTCAATTGGCTGGGCGAAGGATCGCTCCAGGCGGCTGCTGATGCAGGGGTGCCCGTGCTCGTCCGTGTGCGGTCCACGCGGCCGCCCGTGCCGGCCCGTTTGGGGTGGAGTGATGGCGTTCCCGTGATCTGGTTCGATAATCCGGAAGAGGGTGTCGCGCGTGGCCAGGCCGCCGTGCTCTACGACGCAGAAGGCAGCACGCGTATTCTGGGCGGCGGCTTTATTCTGAAGCCGATCCCGGCCGATGAGCGGGTTGTTGCTGCCTAGCGGGGCTTTCGGGCGCCGGTCACTGACAGCCCGATACCACCGAGTACAATCAGCGCAGCAATTGCAAAGCGTAGTGTCAGATCCTCGCCGAGCATCGCGATGCCGCCAAGCGCGGCGAGGATCGGGACGCTGAGTTGTGCGATGGCCGCGGTGGCTGAGGTGATACGGGGCAGGATAGCGTACCAGAGTGCATAACCGAGCCCAGACGTAACAATGCCTGACAGGCAGGCCAGCAAGACGCCTACTGGGGTCAACTCTGGCCCGATGGCGAAGAGACCTAGCAGGCTGAGCGGAGCTGCCAGCGCGAAGTTTGCTGCGGTATCCTCGGTGGCATTTTGTGCACCGCGACCGAGGAGTGAATAGATTCCCCAACCGAGCGCCGCGATGCCCATCAACGCCGCGCCCACTGGGTCGACCGGAGCGGCGTCAGTCGGCCAAAGAAACCAGGCCAGGCCACCTGCCGCCACGAGTGCACCGATCCATTTCAGGGCCGGGACGTGCTCTCTGGCCAGCAGGGCGCCAGCGAACATGGTGATTTGCACACCGCCGAACAGGACCAGCGCCCCGACGCCCGTATCGAGCGACAAGTACGCAAACGAGAAACCGAGCATGTAAGCGAGCAGGGCGGCGACGCTGACCCCCCGCTTTGTAGACAAGAGAGCCGGACGTGTGGAAGACCGCGCCAGCACGATCAGGCCGAGAATGATCGCGCCGCTGAACAGGCGGATCACTGCGAAGCTTGCTGGATCAATCAGCTCGCCCGCGAGTGCCAGCCGGTTGAGCACCGAATTGGCAGCGAAGGCGAGCATGGCGAGCAGGGTGAGTGCGAACAGCTTCATGCTGCACCGCTCCGCCACTGTCGACAAAGTATCATTCCATCCAGTCCGGCGGCGCGACTTTTGACCCATCGCCGCCCATGTCTGGCTGGGGGTGGCGCTCCAGAAGCTTCTCGACGATTGCATCTGCAACGCGGTCTGCCTCACGCAATGCTGGATAGCTCCATGTTTCCAATGTGCCCCCGAACCAGCGAGCGGCGCCATGATCGATCAGGCTCTGGTGCAAGCTGTCGAATTTCTTGGAGCGACCTTCCAGACGCGCGATGTGGATTGGCAGATCATGCCAGGCCGCATCGGACAGCATGTTGGCGCTGTCCTCTGTCACGATGGCGCAATCGGAAAAGACCAACCATGCAAGATAGGGATTGTCGCCATCTTCCGGGCCGGCCCAGAACCGGGCTCCGACTTCATCCGCCATCGAACGGAACCTGGATACAATCGGCACAGGCGTGCGGCGCGATGTTGTGATCCGCAGACGCCAGCCTTGCCCCGCCAGGATGCGAAGCTGGGATTCAAGACGCTCGGCAGCAGCATCGGTAAATGTATGTGTGCGGGAGTTCCCCCCCAGAATGACGATCGCGCTCTTGTTGCGCTCGTCGGCCAGATCGGCAAAGGATTGGCCCGCATCTTCGATCAGGTCAGGGGCAAAATAGGATGGCGAACCGATCGTCTGAATGACATTCGGGCCGTTTGTCTCGTCATGCGCCGGTGTGACCAGAAGGTCGAAGTTTTCTGAGGGAATCCTTGGGTCGAGGATTTGGACGGTCAGCGTTTTTCCGCCGGACAGTTCCCGCACGGCACGAGTCAGGGCAGCTGAACGACGGCCCGCAGCAATCCAGATCGTTGGCCATGGCGGGGTTAGCAGGTCGCGCTGATTCTTCGGCAGGGAAGCCAGGGGAGACGGCCATTTGTCCGCAGGCAGCAGGGTCCACGGCAAGCGTGGGCTCAGCGTCAGAGGTTCGGAGCGGTGCGATTCACCATTAATGTGAGCAATCTGAATCCATCGCCGCGTATCACCCAGTGCCTGCAGCACTGCGCGAACCTGAGCAGCATTGCCTGCGCGGCCGTCCGAGACCGCCCAGACGGATGGTCCGAGCGACCCCGCCTCTGCCATTTACAGGTACTCGACCTTGGCAACTTCGTAAGCGCGCGCTCCGGACGGGGCGGCCACTTCGGCTTCGTCGCCTTCTTCCTTGCCGATCATTGCACGAGCAATTGGCGAGGTGACGGAGATCTTGCCGTCCTTCACATTGGCTTCGTCTTCGCCAACGATCTTGTACGTGCTCTCTTCTTCCGTATCGACATCAATCAGAGTCACAGTCGCGCCAAAGCGCACCTTGCTGCCACCCAGCTTGGAGACGTCGATCACGTCCGCGCGGGCAAGCTTGTCATCGATCTCGGCGATGCGGCCTTCGATGAAGCTCTGCTTCTCCTTGGCAGCGTGATATTCAGCGTTTTCGGACAGATCACCATGCGCACGCGCTTCCGCGATCGCCGCGATAATATTCGGGCGCTCTACGGATTTCAGCGTCTTAAGTTCTGACTGAAGCGCAGCATGGCCTTCAGCGGTCATGGGAATGCGTTCCATCTGTGTCACCTCTATTGTTGGCGGCAAAATCGTTGTCTTAATTGGTAATGGCGTCAAGTGGGGCTGATCAGGCCGATTGCAAGGCGCGCACCGAGATTTCCCGGTCTTTCATACTCTCAATGGCCTGCACCGAGGCAATCGAGGAGGCCAGAGTTGTGAAATACGGTATCTTGCGGTTTACGGCAGTCCGGCGAATGGATGCGGAATCTGCAAGCGATGCTGCACCTTCGGTCGTGTTGAAAACCAATTGCACGTTGCCATTGATCATGGCGTCCAGAATGTGCGGCTGGCCTTCGAGAACCTTGTTGATCCGGCTCACTTTCAGGCCTTCAGCCTCCAGAAAGGCAGCTGTTCCGGCGGTGGCGAGGATCGAGAATCCGAACTCCGTAAGCTTTCGAATCGCCGGAACGATGGCCTTCTTGTCGGAATCTCGCAGAGACACGAATACCGTTCCTGAGTCTGGAAGATGGACCCCGACGCCAAGCTGACTTTTCAGGAAGGCCATGCCGAAATCATCATCCCAGCCCATGACTTCGCCGGTCGACCGCATCTCCGGGCCGAGTTGCGGGTCCACACCGGGGAAGCGGGCGAATGGGAACACCGCCTCTTTCACCGCCACGCGCCGAGGATTGGCCTGGGTCAGGTCGAATTCTGTCAGGCTCATGCCCGCCATTACCTTGGCCGCAATTCCGGCAATCGGGGCACCAACGGCTTTTGCAACGAATGGTACGGTCCGACTGGCGCGGGGATTGGCTTCCAGCACGTAGATTTCGTCATCCTTGACGGCGAACTGAATATTGATCAGGCCGCGTACTTTCAATGCGCGGGCAAGGGCAATCGTTTGCTCGGCGAGG
Organism: Hyphomonas sp. UBA3195; assembly: GCF_002366485.1. Classification (NCBI taxonomy): domain Bacteria; kingdom Pseudomonadati; phylum Pseudomonadota; class Alphaproteobacteria; order Hyphomonadales; family Hyphomonadaceae; genus Hyphomonas; species Hyphomonas sp. UBA3195. The sequence goes on along the minus strand of NZ_DEXB01000020.1, from coordinate 38,676 downwards.
CGCCCCTGAAGTGCAGGCGAAAGCGTATAGGGCGGCAGGGCACAGGCAGAATCGCCCGAATGCACACCCGCTTCTTCGATATGTTCCATGATGCCGGCGACGTGCACATTCTCGCCATCGCACAGCGCGTCCACATCCACTTCAATCGCATCGGACAAATATCGGTCAATGAATAGCGACGCATCGCCGGAATCCTTGGCGACGCTCAGGGCTTCGGCGGCGAATTTGCGCAGGTCTTCGTCATTGCGGGCGATTTCCATGGCCCGGCCGCCCAGCACGAAGGAGGGTCGCAGCATGACCGGATACCCGATCTCGTTGGCTTTGATTTCGGCTTCTTCGACAGAGCGGGCCGTGCGGGACGGTGCTTGCTGGATGCCAAGAACGTCGAGCAGGGCTGCAAATTGCTCACGGTCTTCGGCGAGGTCGATGGAGGCCGGGCTGGTGCCAAGAATTGGCACGTTTTCCTGGTCAAGCGTATTGGCGAGTTTCAGCGGCGTCTGGCCGCCGAATTGTACGATCACTCCGTTCAGCGTGCCGGCCGATTGCTCTTTGTGGATAATCTCCAGAACATGTTCTTCCGTCAACGGCTCGAAATAGAGCCGGTCAGATGTATCATAGTCCGTGGACACCGTTTCCGGATTGCAATTGACCATGATGGACTCGATGCCGATGTCATCCATCGCGAATGCGGCATGACAGCAGCAATAGTCAAACTCGATGCCCTGACCGATCCGGTTGGGGCCGCCCCCAAGGATGATCGCCTTGTTGCGATCTGATGGCAGCGCTTCGCATTCAGCTTCGTCGGCGCCGAACACGGGCTGTTCATAGGTGGAGTAAAGGTAGGGGGTCTTCGCGGCAAACTCGGCTGCGCATGTATCGATACGTTTGTAGACCGGGCGCACGCCGAGGCCGTGGCGTGCATTGCGGATTTCCGCTTCGCCCTTGCCGGCCAGCTTGCCGAGGCGCTTGTCAGAGAAGCCGAGCATCTTCAGGCGCAGCATGCCTTCATGGTCGTCAGGCAGGCCATCCTTCAGGATGCCAGCTTCAACCTCCATCAGTTCAGCGATCTGGCGCAGGAACCATTTCTCGATAGAGGTGATTTGATGAACTTCGTCCACGGATAGACCCTGACGCAGGGCTTGCGCCACCACGCGCAAGCGGTCCTGTGTCGGTACGCCGAGCGCCGTGCGCAAATCAGCTTCTGTGTCGAATGCGATATCATCAAGCCCGGACAGGCCGGTCTCCAATGAGCACAGGGCCTTCTGCAGACTTTCCTGGAATGAGCGACCAATCGCCATGGCTTCGCCGACGGATTTCATCGCCGTGGTCAGTACGGGGTCGGCGCCCTTGTACTTCTCGAAGGCAAAGCGCGGTATCTTGGTGACAACATAGTCAATTGTCGGTTCGAACGAGGCAGGAGTGACACCCGTGATGTCATTGTCCAGTTCATCTAGCGTGTATCCCACGGCCAGTTTTGCGGCGATCTTGGCAATCGGGAAACCGGTGGCTTTCGAGGCAAGCGCAGAGGAGCGCGACACACGCGGGTTCATCTCAATCACGACGAGGCGGCCATCCGCGGGGTTGACCGCGAACTGGACGTTAGATCCGCCCGTCTCTACGCCAATCTCGCGGAGCACCGCGATCGAGGCGTTCCGCATGATTTGGTATTCCTTGTCGGTCAGCGTCAGCGCCGGCGCGACCGTGATGGAGTCGCCAGTATGGACGCCCATCGGGTCGATATTCTCGATGGCACAGATAATGATGGCATTGTCCGCTGTGTCGCGGACCACTTCCATCTCGTATTCTTTCCAGCCCAGCAGGCTTTCATCGACCAGGATCTGCGCCATGGGGGAGGCAGCAAGACCGGACCGACAAATTTCTTCATACTCTTCGACATTGTACGCAACGCCGCCACCGGTGCCGCCGAGCGTGAAGGCCGGGCGGATGATGGCGGGCAGGCCAACTTCGTCCAGCGCGGCCATGGCGCGCTTCAGGCCTTCGATCCGATCATATTTGCCGTCTTCACTCTTCGGAGACGCGATGATGGCGGCGCGGGGATTTTCAAGACCGAGCCGATCCATCGCTTCGCGGAACAGCTTGCGGTCTTCGGCCATCTCGATGGCTTCGGCCTTTGCGCCGATCAGCTCCACGCCATGCTTTTCGAGGATGCCGGCATAGTGGAGGTCCAGCGCGCAATTGAGTGCGGTCTGGCCACCCATGGTCGGGAGCAGGGCATCCGGCTTTTCAGCCTCGATAATCTTTTCGACAACTTCCGGCAGGATGGGCTCGATATAGGTTGCGTCAGCGAGCTCTGGATCGGTCATGATCGTTGCCGGGTTCGAATTGACCAGGATCACCCGGTAGCCTTCGCTTTTCAGCGCTTTGATCGCCTGCACGCCGGAATAGTCGAACTCGCAAGCCTGCCCGATGATGATCGGACCGGCACCAATAACCAGGATAGAGCGGATATCCGTGCGCTTCGGCATGTTGCTTTTCTCCTACCGGCCAAACGGCTGCTCCATAGCTGGGAGTCGGGGGCGGGGGCAAGACTAAAGGGGTGGGTTTCCGTTATTAGCTGCAATTGACTGTCGCGAGGCGATCAGGCTGCAAGCTCAGAGCGCTCCATTATGGACAGTCGAATGCTCATGAACCAGGTGCCACCCACCTGTGATTTTCTCCCAGATTTGAGAAACTGCCTGCGTCTGGTTCATCACCCCGTCTTCATGGGTGATGCCGCTCAGCTCGGTGAAGAAGTTTGCGGCGGCCATGTCTTGGGTGCGGCGCAAATTGATCGCGGATACGATGTTGATATGCCAGCGCTTGAACGTGTCTTCCAAAACCGGCTGCCAAAGCTGACGATATTGGGCAAGGTTTTGGCTTATCGCGACGTCGCTGCCAAAATCACTAAGCAGGCGGATACACCCAGAGCCTGTGAGGGGTATGGCTTCTCGGTCGGCATGGCCTTGCGGCCAACAGCTGTACCAGGCGCGGATCCTTTCACGGATCGCGCGATCATCTGGCGCAATCCACGGGTCGTCTGAAGCAGTTTTGTTAAGGGGCGTTACCCGTCCCATGAAGTCTCTCCTGTTTAACATAGGTAAAAGGGAAACGCGTTGTCGCGCAGGGCGTTCCGATTTTGGGCGGGGAGAGACCGGGGTGATTTGGCGGCGAAACTGTGCCGCGAAAGAAAAAGCCCCGCATCCAATGGATGCGGGGCTCACCATCACTTTAGTGCCTCGGCTGCTTACCAGCGCGTGCTGTCATTCGGGTAGCGGTCATAGATGTCCGCTCGACCGTCTCGGTCGGTGTCTTTTTCGTCAGCCTGGTCTTTCACGCCCGGCATATCGCAGTCTTCCGACTCCGTGCAGCCCTTTGCTGCGCCAGCAGTGCCGCCCAGAACGGCGCCAATCGCAGCCCCGCGTTGCGCGTCACCATCCCCGACATTATTGCCAATCACAGCACCCGCGGCTGCGCCAGCAGCAGCGCCATAGGCAGCGTTGCGTTCAGTGGTGCCAGTTTGGGTGCAGGCGGCCAGAGCGAAGGCGCTGGCGCCGATAGCGGCGAGTTTCAGATAAGCGGTCATAAGACATTCCTTTCCGTTGTGTACGGGTCAGAAACGTCTCCTTGGTGGCTTGGTTCCGTTGGATTTCCGAGGCTTACGGGATGGTAATACCGTTTGCTTGTCAGCTCCAACGCTTGGCAAGTTTCTGGTCGGTCGAACTTGCATCTTGCTTTGCGGCGCCTTGATATCCGGTAATCGTATCTGCCACGAACGGGTTGGTTTGACGCTCTTGGCCAAAAGTGGACAGCGGACCATGACCCGGCACAAACCGCATTTCATTGCCAAGTGGCCAGAGCTTGCCGGTAATCGAGTCGATCAGTTGCTGATGGTTCCCGCGCGGGAAATCAGTCCGGCCGATGGAGCCCTTGAACAGGACGTCACCAACAAAAGCGAGCGCGCCTTCTTTCTGATAGATCACAACATGGCCCGGCGTATGGCCCGGACAGTGTGCGACGCCGAATTTTGTACCAGACAGCTCCAACTCGTCGCCATCATGAAGATACTTGTCCGGAGTCACATTGCGGCCATCAGTGATGCCGTATTTGGCGCCTTGAGCTTCCAGTTCATCCAGCAGCCACTGATCGTCCTCGTGGGGGCCAATGATAGGGCAGCCCGTGCGCTCCGACACTTCGGTGGCCGCGCCGGCATGATCCAGGTGGCCGTGGGTCAGCCAGACGCCGACGATCTTCACACCGAACTGCTCTGCTGCGCCCATCAATTTGTCGACCTCGCCGCCCGGATCGATGAAGACGCCATCCATTGTGTCTGTGGACCAGATCATCGACGTGTTCTGTTGCAGCGGCGTCACGGGAATGATGCGAATTTCGAGCTTGGGCGGGGGAGCTTGGTCTGTCATGCCTCAGAAATAGCGTCCCGACATGGTTTCGTGAAGGTGCAAGCGTGCTTTCCCTCGCGGTTCTTCTTGGTTTAAACGATTTACCAAGCAGATTTGACGGAGATTGCCCATGCGCCTGCCGCGACACGCCTATGGCCACAAGACCCGCAGTAGCGGGATTGGTGGCCTCTTGCGCAGCCGGTTCAGCCTGATCCTTGTCGGCTTGTTCCTGCTGTTTCTGTATTGGCAAGCCAACCAGACCGAAGTGCCTTTCTCGGGCCGCAAGCAACTGAACACCGTCCCGATCGAGAAAGAGGTGCAGCTGGGCCAGCAGTCCTATATCCAGATACTGAACCAGGAGCAGCAGCAGGGAAATGACGTCCTGTGCGCAGATGGCAACAATTGCGAAGGCACGGAGGCGGAATACACTCAGGCCGTTCGCGAGATTGGCGCACGCCTCCAGCGCGCCGCAGTCGAGCTGGAACAGGATCTCCTGCGCCAAGGCGCCTCCTTCACCCCGGTCGCCGACCAATTCGACTGGACCTACTATGTCGTCGATTCCGATACGCCGAACGCTTTCTGCCTGCCGGGTGGGTATGTTGCGATTTACACGGGCATTCTCGACATTACGGGAAACTATGATGGCAAGGTCGACGCCGAGGATATCAGCGATCTCGACAAGCTGGCCGTGGTGATGGGGCATGAGATTGGCCATGCCCTGGCCCATCATGGTGCTGAGCGGGTCAGCCAGCAACGCGTCGTCCAGTTCGGGCAGATCGCTGTCGGCGTGGGCCTTGGCGACATGGACGCCTCTCAACAGCGCGCCATCATGCAGGCTTTCGGCATCGCGGCCCAGGGTGGAATGCTCGCCTATTCGCGCAAGCATGAGACGGAAGCCGACAAGATCGGGCTCGATCTACTGGTTCGCGCCTGTTACGACCCGCGCGAAGCACCTGATCTTTGGGAGCGGATGGGTCAGATTGGTGGTGGCCAGCGTCCACCGGAGTGGATGTCCACGCATCCGGCGTCCGAAACCCGGGCCGAAAATTTCCGGAAATGGATGCCGGAGGCGATTGCGGAATATGAGCGTCGCTGCGAACCGCTGGGCTAGGCGCTGTCCTCGTCGCCGCGCAGGCGGTCAATAATCGCATCCCGCCAGCTTTCCGGCATCAGGAACAGTGCCCACGCGCCTGCCTCGTAATGTGCACGACGCCAGATATCGAGCGGATTGTACCCGCCATTGGGACAGGCGGCGAGCGCCTTGGCCTGCTTGCCCGGATGGCTGGCATAGACGGCCTTGGCGCGCAGGATATGCATGCAATTGGAGATGAAGACGATCTTCCCACTCTCCGAGGCGCTGGTGGTGTTGGCGAGGCTTTCCAGGCCGGAAATCGTATCGCGGCTCTCGACATCGGCGCTGACCTTCGCGGCCTGGCCGGACCGGCGCGCCGCGAGCAAGGCCATCTCCTGGCTGCCGAGACGGCCTTCCTGGGGGCGATGGCCCCCCACGACTTTCAATTGGTCCAGCTTGCCCGCTTTCAGCAGGGCGACGCCCTTGTCGACCCGCGCAGAGGCATCGGATACATTGTCGGTATAGAAGATGATCCCGCGTCCCCCCGCCAATTTGCCAGTTTGGTCTGAAAGCCGGGTGACGCCCCAGAAAAGAAGCGTCGCGGCGAGGTCCACGAGGACCAGCCAGATCAGCAAGGTTCGGATGCGTCGAATCACAGCCGCTATAATCACCAACTGGCCCCGGCCTGCTAGAGCCGAGCCGCAACAATGACTACATATTTGCAGTTTCAGCCGGTGGGGCCAGCCGGCTCCAGAGAGGCGAGATAATCTTTCACAGGCGTGGTGATCTGGTCTGGCAGGTCATCCAGCGCAAACCAGCCGCATCCGCCATGCTTTTCCGGTTCCATGACACGTGGTTCGCCTGACACGATGCGCGCAGAATAGACTGGCGCAACCCAATGCTTCCCGTCACCCTTGTCGATGGTCTCGGCAATGCAGGCGAGGCCAGTCAGCTCGATGGTGACACCGAGTTCTTCTTCGATTTCGCGCCGGGCGGTGTCCTCGGCGCGTTCGCCAAAATCGATCTTGCCGCCGGGCAGACCCCACGCTCCCGCTTCGGGTTGCTTGAGACGTTGGATAAGCAACAGGCGCCCGTGCGCATCGCGAATGGCTGCGCCGCAACCGGCGCCGGGAAGGGAGTTAGAATCAGTCATGCTTACCAGTTTACAGGGCCATGGCGCGATTGGCAGGGCGAAATTGGAACCGTGGCCCGCCGGATCGCATTGCGTTTCTTCACAATTCAATTAGCCTTTGAGGCGCTACTGGAGATGTTTGGCATGGCCTACACAATCACCCGCACACTGGATGGCATCACGCTCGAAGAAGCCGACAAGCGCACGCGCGCAGCGCTGTCTGGCAAGGGGTTTGGGGTTCTCACCGAGATTGATGTCCAGGCGACGATGAAGAAGAAGCTGGATGCCGACATGGCCGGGTACCGCATTCTTGGCGCGTGCAATCCGGACATGGCGTTCGAGGCCATCAAGATGGAGCACAGGGTCGGTGCGATGCTGCCTTGCAATGTCATTCTGCGCGAAGTCGATGGCGGCATTGAGATCAGTGCGATTGATCCGGTCGCGTCCATGCAAGCGATTGAGAACACGGAACTCCATGCCGTAGCCGGGCAGGTGCGTGACATGCTGGCGGAGGCATTGGAGGCGATCTAGCCGATTAGAACAAGTGGGGGGGAAAACATGGCAAAAGTGATTGGTTTGGGTGGACTGTTCTTTCTTTGCAGAGACGTGGATGCGACGCGGGCGTGGTATACGCGGGTACTCGGTGTGCAGATTGACGAATATGGGGGCGCGAGTTTCTCCCAAGCGGATGCTGCTGCACGATTCCCGCAAGGTGCCCGCACGATCTGGGCGCCCTTCAAGGCAGGAAGCGACTATTTCAAACCTTCAGACAGCGACTTCATGATGAATCTGATGGTGGACGACCTCGACGCCATGATTGAGCAAATCAAGGCTGAGGGCGTTGAAATGGAAGGCGAGCCCATGACGGAAAGTTATGGAAAGTTCGCCTGGATCATGGATCCTGATGGCCGCAAGGTCGAACTCTGGGAACCCATCGAGGCGCAACCCGCGACCTGAAGCGGTGACTCTCAGAACCAGCCAGCCACCCGTCCCCACGGGACAAACAGGAATGTGATGGTAAGAGCGGCGGCCGTTGCCGCGAAGCCGGCAAGCATCAGCGCGCCATCCTTGGCGACGAGCGCCAAACCGAACAGGACAATCGCAACACCCGGCGCTGCGACGGCGAACGGCACGAGTTCCAGAGGGATCATCAGAATAGCGAGCAGGGAAACCGCGATCGCGGCCAGATAGGTGGCCACACGTCCTGTCGCCCAAGCGAGCCGCTCGGTGATCATGCGATCAATGCGTTCCAGCCAGGGTTTCACCTTGTGTTCGGCTTCTTTGAGTTTCGAGGTTTCGATGGATCGTTTCTCAACGAAGGACGGCATCCAGATATGATCGGCGCCAAACAGAATCTGAATGCTGAAAAGCAGGATGATAACCCCGATCACCGCTGGCAGGCCGGGTATTCCGCCTAGCGGCGGCAAGACGACCAGAAGGCCCAGCAATGTGATGATGGGACCAAAGGATCGGTGCCCGAACATGTTGAGCAGATCCCCAACCGAGATTGTGCCTTCGCCACCTTCTTCAATGGCGGTCTCGAGTACGTTCTCCAACGGATCGCTCTGTGATGCGGGCATGGCCTTCCTCTTGGTTACTCATGGTAACGCATCAAGTCGGCTGGGGTTCGCACTGCGCGCAAAAAAAGAGCCGCCTGGCATGACACCAGAGCGGCCCGAGGAGAGGTCTGCTATTCAGGAAAGTGCGTTAGCGTGCGGACTTCTTGCACGCTTCAATATCGTCTGCTTCCAGCTTGGAATTGGAGTTTCCGTAGGAGATGATTTCGCCGGCCTTCTTCGCAATCTTCTTGCAATCGCGAACAGAGGCCTTCTTGCGGTCGAGGTCGCCTTTGCAGACAGTGCCTTCGCAAAGCCAAACAGTGCCGATGGCCACGACCTGGCCTTCGTCGACAGGGGCGGCTGTTTCGAAGGTGAATGTGTTGGCGAAAGCTGGTGCGCCGAGCGCAAGGAAGGCTGCGGTGGTGAGAGCGGAACGGATCATGGGAGGATACCTTTCGGTGGGTGGACTTCAAAACAGTGTCGGACCCTAAGCGTCCGTTCGCACTCAATAGCGATTACTGACGAAAACGTCAATCATTCAGCCTTTCTGGCCTTGGTGCCTAGTTCGCGTCAGCCAGAATGCGCCTGTTCAGGCCAGAACGCGACACATAGGCTTCGGTGAGCTTCGGGTGGTCAATCTTGTTCACAGCTTGCGCGATAACCTGCGAGACGCACGAATCATCGACACGGGGTGCCTGCGAGACAGGGGCATCGTAGCGGCAGATGGAATCAGCCTGCATTTGCAGGGAATCCAGAACGACTCCGGCCCCGGCACGAGAGTGCAATGCGCTGTTATCATACTGGATTTCTGCTGACACAGTCTGGGCCGGATCGGCCATGGCAGGGGCGGCATAGGCGAGGCCGGCAAGACCGGCAGCGACAACGATAAGAGAGAGGCGGGAAGACGGCATGGGAGGAAACCTTCTTGCAGTTGCGGTCGGTGGTGACCGTAACGACAGAATATGATCATTGAATAAAAAGTCAATTGTTCATTGATTATATTTTTGTTTCAATCCTGCCGTGGCGGCATAAATTGCCGCGCGGTTTCAGTGCGGTAGTCTCGAAGGTGGAAAAGAGATCGCCGCTGAGGCGACCGCTCAGGAGGACAAAGCATCATGGATTTCAATATCCCGCAGGACATCGCCGATTATCTGACCGTGCTCGACCAGTTCATCGAGGACGAGATTAGGCCGCTCGAACAGCAGGACGACAACATCCGCTTCTTCGACCATCGGCGCGAATGGGCCCGGACTGATTTCGAAAATGAGGGCCTGCCGCGGCCCGAATGGGAAGAATTGCTGCGCGAAGCAAAGCGCCGCGCCGACAAGGCCGGACACCTGCGCTATGCGTTGCCGAAGGAGTTCGGCGGGCAGGACGGCTCGAACCTCGGCATGGCAATTATCCGCGAGCATTTCGCCAAACAGGGCCTCGGCCTGCACAATGATCTCCAGAACGAACATTCCATAGTCGGCAATTTCCCGCAGATCCTGATGCTGCGCGACTTCGCCCGGCCGGATCAGAAGCATCTTGCCGAAGACGCTTTGAACGGGAAGTTTCTCGCTTGTTTCGGCCTGACCGAACCTGATCATGGGTCCGATGCGACCCATATGGAAACCCGTGCGGTGCGCCAGAAGCGCGACGGCAAGGATGGCTGGCTGATCAATGGCGAGAAGATGTGGATCACCGGCATGCATGTGGCCACGCACATCATGATGTTCTGCCGCACAAGTGGTGAAGATGGCGACGCCAAGGGCATCACCTGTCTTCTCGTACCGGCGCGTGATCCCGGCGTCATCATTGAAGAATACATGTGGACCTTCAACATGCCGACCGACCATCCGCGCCTGACCATCAAGGATGTCTGGGTGCCTGAAGATGCCGTGTTCGGCCCGCCGGAAGGGGGCCTCGCCCTGGCCCAGCATTTCGTGCATGAGAACCGTATTCGCCAAGCCGCGAGTTCGGTGGGCGCCGCGATGTATTGCATCAATGAGAGCGTGCAATATGCCCGTGAGCGCAAACCGTTCGGCAAGCCGCTCGCGACCAACCAGGCGATCCAGTTCCCGCTTGTGGAGCTCGCCACCGAGGCCGAGATGCTGCGCCTGCTGATCTTCAAGACGGCCTGGGAAATGGACCAGATGTCCAAGCCGGACGTCGCGATCCATCTCTCCGACAAGGTCTCCATGTGCAACTACCGGGCAAACCGGCTCTGCTGCAATGCCGCCGACCGGGCGATGCAGGTGCATGGCGGGATGGGCTATTCGCGCCACAAGCCGTTCGAGCACATCTACCGCCACCATCGCCGCTATCGCATCACCGAAGGCTCGGAAGAGATCCAGATGCGCAAGGTCGGTGGCCACCTCTTCGGCTTCATGGGCCCCAACAAGCACGGCCAGGCCAAGGGCGAAAAAGACGCCAAGGGCAAGAGCACCGAGCCCACCGATTTTGCGGTGCGGTAGGCGCAGCAGAAACTTCCCCTCCCGCGCGAATGGTTAATGATGGCGTAACTATCATTAGGCATTTCTCGTTTGATCCAGATTGAATCAGGCGGGAAGGGAGACGGGCATGTCTCTGCTCGAACGAGTAATTCGCGGCCATCGGTGCCGCTCGACGCACCACTATATCGCGATGGACGCGCTGTCGCTCATAGCCTCGGAGGAGGCCGACAAGTGGAAGGACCTGTTCCTGGTTCACCACGAGCACCTGCTCGAAGGGGCCAAGGCGCCGGATTCCAAGTTCAAGGATTTCCGCAACCATGTCCTGCACATTTCCGAAGGGGAGTGGGGCGGCGCGCCGGGCAAGGCGATGGAATGGTATGCGACGGCGGTCGACCATCTCCGTCGCAAGCAATGGAGCAAGGCCGCCTATGCGTTCGGCGTGCTGAGCCATTATTATGCCGATCCGATCCAGCCCTTCCATACCGGCCAGACCGAGGAAGAGGGCACGATGCACCGGGCGGTGGAGTGGAGCATCGCCAAATCCCGCGACAAGATTGATGCCCGCATAGAGACGCTCGGCTATCCGGATGTGCCAGTGCCGGACGGCGCAGGATTCATCGCCGACATGGTCCGCAATGGCGCGCGCCTGTCGCATCCCCACTATCAGACCTTCATTGACCATTATGATCTCGACGTCGGCGTGAAGGATCCGCCCGCCGGGCTGGACGAGACCATGTTCGATGCGATCGTGGAACTGGTCGCCTATGCCACGGCCGGATTCGGCGCGATCCTCTCACGCGGTATTGCGGAGGCTGCTGTCAGCCCGCCCAAGACTAATCTGACCCTTCAGGGCTATATCGAGACACTGGACATTCCGCTGCGCTGGGTAACGGCGAAACTGTCGGATGCGGCCGACAAGCGCACCGTGACGCGGATGTACAAGGAGTATCAGAAGAGCGGTAAGGTCATCCGCACCCTGCCGGATGATGACAAGGAAATCCGCAAGCTTCACGCCAAACAAGTTTTGCGCGTTCCGCTGAAAGAGCTGAACAAACAGGAGATTGGCCCAATAGGTTCGAAGAACAAGGCGGTCGAGGAGCGCCTGCTGACCGCACTGATCGAGGATGAGGCCGAGATCGCCGCTGAGGCGACCGTTATTGAAGAGGATGTGGTCGAGGAGGCTGTAATCGAAGCGGCGCCAACCGACGAAACACTTCACCCGGCCGAAGCAGGAGTGCCGCTGGCCGAGGAAGCCCCTCCGCCGAAGAAAAAGGCTCCCCCAAAGGCAGAAGAAGTCTTGTTCGAGCCGGAGCCCGAGGCCGCTGCCCCCGCGCCGCTTGCTGATGATCTTGGCGAGGAGTCCGGCGACGTCGCCCGCCGCAGCCGCATCACCCGCGAGTCCCCCGTGGTCGAGGCGCCGAGCATTGGCAAGAAGACGGCCAAACGCCTGTCGCGCGCGGGGATCACCACGGTGGGTGACCTGCTGGATTGCGATACGGAAGAGACCGTCTTCCTCGTCGATGTGGCCTATATCGACATTGACACGCTGAACGACTGGAAGGACCAGACGATCCTGATGATGGAAGTGCCGGGCCTGCGCGTGCACGACGCCCAGATCCTTGTCGGCGCGGGCATCCGCAATCGCAAGGAACTGGCCGAGGCGCCTGCGCGCACCCTGTTCATGTTGGCGAGTGAATTCCTCCAGACGCCACAGGGGGACCGTGTGATCCGCGACGACGACTACCTCGCCGAAGAGGAAGTCGAAGAGTGGATCGAAATGGCGAAGGAAGCCTAACGCTCCCGAGGTTTTTTTCCGCGCTTCACCTCTGTTGCGAGCGATTCAAGCTTGTGCGTCCAGAAACCGCGGAAATGGCCTAGCCAGTCGTCGACTTCTCTCAATGGCTCTGTACCGAGCGAATAGATTCGCCGCGTGCCTTCTGCCTTCACTGAAGCAAAACCGTTCTCGCGCAGCACCTTGAGGTGTTGGGAAACGCCGGCTTGCGAAATGCCGAATTCGGCCTGGACCACGTCCACAATGTCGCCTGACGACAGGCTGCCTTCCGCCAACAGCTCGAGAATGCGACGGCGGACCTGATCACCGAGAACGTCAAAGGCATGCATGATGGTCAGCCTCCTTCCGGCGGAGCCTCGCCGAGATAGAAAGACGTTGTATTCGCTGCAGCGCTGGCTGCAATCTGCGGATTATTACCGGCGGCGACGGATGCGTCGCGCCAGCCTGCGCTGCTCTTGCGGACGAACAACTTGTATTCGTCGGTCCTTGTCCATTCCATGTCGGCTTCCGGAGGTTTCGACCAACCGCTGGCAATATGTGTTTGCAGGCCCAGTAATCCGAGATCCCAGCCAACGCCAGTGGCGCCGGGGCCGTATTTCTCGGCCCATGCCGGATCGATATGGCCCTCGTGAACCAGCTGGAGGTGCGTTTCATCTTCGCTGACTGCGTGCAAATGGACCTCCACCCAGCTGACCGTTCCGCCAAACTCCCACGTCAGTTCAAGCGTCTTCGGCGGATCGCACACTGTCACGGTGCCGCCCGCATTTCCCTCCACTTGGTAGCGCCCGCCGAGTTTGAGGTCGCCCGTAACGGGAGAGAACCAGCGCGGCAGTCGCTCCGGATTGGTCAACGCATCCCATAGGTCCTTGATACCGATGTCGTAAGTGCGTTCCGCGATGACGGACTCTGCAGGTTTTCCGTCGCGTTCGCGCTTGCGGACGATGCGGCTCGTGGCACCGATGGCAGCGGCGATATCATGGATCATGAGTCACCTATATATAATTCTACAATTATATAAGGCTTTAGTTATATAGGAGTCAATCTGCGATCAAAGCGTTTCAAACTCCGCCGTGAAGTGGCGCATCATGGGCGGCTCTTTCACGATCTTCAGGCCGCGAATGTCATCTTTGCGCTTCGCGAGTTCCTCGAACACTTCGACGATATAGTCCGCATGCGACTGGGTGTAGACGCGGCGCGGCATGGCTAGGCGGACAAGGTCCATCCGGGCGGGTTCTTCGGTGCCATCCGGTTTGCGACCGAACATGACCGTCCCGATCTCACAGCCCCGAATGCCGCCTTCCTCATAGAGCGCGCAGGCGAGCGCATGGCCCGGATATTCCAGCGGCGGAATGTGGGACAGCCATTCGCGCGCATCCACGAACACTGCATGGCCGCCCGCCGGCTTCATCACCGGCACGCCCAGCGCGTCCAGCCGTTCGGCGATATAGGCATTGGTGCGCACGCGGTAGCGCAGATAATCCTCATCCACGATCTCGGTCAGGCCCTGTGCGATCGCGTCGAGGTCGCGGCCGGCAAGGCCGCCATAGGTCGGGAAGCCCTCGGTCTGGATCAGCCGCGTGCGGGCCTGTTCGGCCAGCGCGTCATCATTCAGCGCGAGCCACCCGCCGATATTGGCGAAGGCGTCCTTCTTGGCGCTCATTGTCATGCCGTCGGCCACGTCAAACGTGTCGCGCACGATCTCCTTGATCGAGCGGTCCTGCTGCCCGTCCTCGCGCAGCTTGATGAACCAGGCGTTCTCGGCGAACCGGCAGCCATCAATGAAGAAGGGCTTGCCATGCGCATGGGCGATCTCGGCGGCGCCGCGAATATTGGCGAGGCTGACCGGCTGGCCGCCGCCTGCATTGTTCGTGATCGTCATCATCACACACGGCACGGCATCGCCGCGCTCACTCATCAACTTGGCGAGGGCGTCCAGGTCCATGTTCCCCTTGAAGGGATGGTCGAGGGAGGGGATCTTGCCCTCTGCGATGGGTAGGTCCAGTGCCTCGGCGCCCGCGGCTTCGATATTGCCGCGCGTCGTGTCGAAATGCGTGTTTGACGGAATGAGATGACCGGATTTGGCGATCAGCGAGAAAAGCAGGTGCTCCGCAGCGCGCCCTTGATGGGCGGGGATGATGTGCTTGAAGTCCATCAGATCCTTCACGGCCGCTTCGAACCGGTAGAAGCTCGGCGCGCCGGCATAGCTCTCATCGCCGGTCATCACCGCGCCCCATTGCGCCGCGCTCATGGCCGAGGTGCCGCTATCGGTCAGCAAATCGATCAGCACGTCATCCGAATGCAGCTTGAACAGATTGTAGCCCGCCTCTTTCAGCAGTCGTTCGCGCTCGTCTCGCGTGGTCATGCGGATCGGCTCGACCGATTTGATGCGGAAGGGTTCGATAATGGTCTTCATCTGTCAGCACTCCTGGCTCTGAATGTCCTGGGGGGTGCCGACAACGGCGCACACACAGGACTTATCCTGCGCCGCGGTTGCCTCGTCTTCGTGACGCGACCGCGCTCAGCGCCTGTTGTGAGATGGGTCGAATATCACGGAGCCAGCCCGCCATGCAAGATGCCGCGCAGGGCGCTCGTCAGTCGTCAAACACGTCCGACAGGGCCTTGTCCATTGCCATCATGGCGACGCCGAAGAACAGCATGTTGATCCCGGCCAATATGCCAATGGCCCAGGCCGCTGTGCTGGGCAGGCCGATCAGGATCAGCGCGCCTGCGATGATGCCGGCAAGGCCTGCCACGATCAGCATGGTCTTGCTGTTGCCGCGCAGACGCGGGCTGTTGGAGGCGAGGGCAAGCTGGACCCCGCCCTGGACCAGGAAGGATACGCCCAGAATTATGGTGAAGGAGATGAGCCCGATCCACGGAAAGACGAGCAGGCTGATCCCGCCAGCAAGGAAGAGCAGGCCGAGCAGCAAATGCTGCGTTCGCCCTTCAAGGCTCGGCCGCCAGGCCCACCAGAGATGCGCCGCGCCCGCAAAGATGATCAGATAGGCGAGAATGAAATTGTAGGAGAGCCCGGCAACATACGGGAAGAGGATTGCCAGCGCCCCGAGGATAACAAAGACCATGCCTGCGATTTTCATGTGATCAGCTCCCGGTCAAATTCAGACCAAGTCAGCTTATCATGTCCTGCCATGCGCTTGTACCGGACTGTGCCGTATTGACTACGCGCGGCGCGCCTGCATGGGTGTCTCGCCCGGACGCAAGGTCAGCACTTCAACACCGGTTTTCGTCACAGCAACCGTATGCTCGAATTGGGCGGAGAGCTTTCCGTCATTGGTCACCACCGTCCACCCATCAGCCTCGGTCGAAACCTGGCGTGTGCCCAGATTGATCATGGGTTCAATGGTGAAGACCATGCCTTCGCGCAGCTTGAGGCCGGTGCCCGGCTTTCCGAAATTGAGAACCTGTGGATCCTCATGCATTTCGCGGCCAATGCCGTGCCCGCAATACTCCCGTACGACAGAACAGCCATTTTTCTTGGCATGGCGGTCAATCGCAAAACCGATATCGCCAAGGTGCGCGCCGGGACGTACCTGTCCAATGCCTTTCCACATGGCTGTCTCGGCGATCCGAACAATTCGCTTGGCGGCGGCTGAGACATTTCCGACCATGTACGTCTTGCTTGAATCCGCGATGAAGCCGTTCTTTTCGAGGGTGATATCAAGATTGATGATATCGCCATCCCGGATGATCTCATCCGAACTGGGCACGCCATGACACACGACATGATTGATTGAGCAGTTCAGGACGAATTTGAAGCCATACTGCCCTTTGCTTGCGGGGCGGGCGCCGAGGTCTCCGGTGATGAAGCGGTCGACCAGATCGTTGACCTGTAGCGTCGACATGCCAGCCAGGTCCTGCTGGTCCAGCATTTCGAAAACGGATGCCAGCAGTTTGCCAGAGATGCGCATCAGCGCGATCTCGCTCGGCGTCTTTACCATGTCAGGCGACCTTCAGGTCGGCCAAGGGCGCATCGGCCGCTTCGAGCTGCATCTTCACAATGTCATTGAAGGAGAGCGTTGGATTGGCTTCGGCGAGCCGGCCGATTTTAATCCAGAATTCGGCTTGCGCATTGATGGATCGACACATGACCCCGCTCGCCCGCCGGACTTCTTCATGCAGGTCATTGTCGATCTTCACGATACCCATATTTGTCCTCGATATGAATTATATACATTCCGTATACGTTTTGTATATTCATGCGTCAAGCGAGCCTGGACGCTTTATCGGGGCGAGAGGCCTGCCGCTGCATAGATTGCGTCGATCACGGCCATGTTGCCGATCGCGTCGGCGCCACCGGTCAGCGGCACGGCGCGTCCGGCCATCACGTCCATGACATGGGCCAACTGGTGCTCATAGGTGATCATGCCGTCGGCCGTCTCGGTGCGTTCGTGGCCGCCTTGCCGGATGGTGATCTGGTGGCCGCGATGCGGGTGTACCGGGTTGAGCAAGGAGACACAGCCATCCTTGCAGACGATTTCGAGCCTGATATCGCGGTCCACATCTTCTGCCATACTGCATTCCACAATTGCTGACGCGCCGCTTGAAAAACCGAGATGTGCCTTGGTGCCGATATCAACACCGGGCCGGTCGCACTGCGCACTGGCCGACAGGACATCGGGTTCTGCGTCTGCAAGGGTGCGGATCATGTGGACCGAATAGCAGCCCAGATCCATTAATGCGCCTCCACCGAGTTCCAGCGTATGGCGCAACTCGCCCTCGCGATACGGGATCGACACATTGAACACCGCCTCCATGGTCTTGATCGCGCCGAGGTCTCCGCTGCGCACGATTTCCAGAACGCGCAGGAAAGCCGGGTGGAAGCGATAATGAAACGCCTCGATCAGTGGCTTGCCGGCCCGGTTGGCGGCGTCGACCATGCGCGTGGCTTCGGCGGCGTTCATGGCGAAGGGCTTCTCGCATAATACCGCCTTGCCAGCTTCCAGCGCGGCGATGGTCAGATCGGCATGGCGATGCGGGGGCAGGGCGTTGTAGATCAGGTCGACATCCTTGCGGTGCACCAGCGCGTCGTAATCGGTCTCAACATGCGCGATGCCGTTCGCTTCGGCATAGGTGCGCGCCTTGTCCGCGTCGCGCGCTGCCACGGCGACGATTTCGCAATCATCACGTTTTGCAGCGGGCTCGATGATGGCCTTGGGGCCAATCTTGGCGGCGCCGAGTATGCCGATACGGATCATGAAAACTCCTTGGGACGTACGGATGAGGGGTCAAAGGTAAATGATTTGGGGCGGTTTGTTTACCCGGCCCTAATGCATCTTAACGCACTTGGTCGCATTTGCCTTGCACAGCAATGCGCCCGGTAACCAAGCGGTAAGCACAATGAGGGTTAATGATAATTCCGAAGCCGTTAATCCTAGGAGTGCCATCGCACATGTTGAACGATCTTACAGCACACCTCGCCCGGCATAATGGCCTCTCGGAGGACGCGTCCCGACAAGCCCTCGGCATTGTCCTGAACGCAGCAGAGCGTCAGGATTCCCCCTTCGCCACGGCCATGTTCAAGACCATTCCGGGCGCACGCGCCCTGTCGGCCCGCACAGGCAGCACGATCGGCGCCCCGGTTGGAGAGATTGCTCGCCTGATCGAACAGACGCCCGGCGGCAAGCGCATTGTCGCGCAATCCATGATTTCCGAACTCCACAAGCTGGGTTTGGACCACAAGGCCATCGGCCTGCTATTGCCGAGTATTTCCACTTATATGGACGAGCACCACGCCCTGGTCGGCTTTGGCCATCTGGGTGACCTTATCGGGTCGGACCTCGACGCGGTCGCAGCCGCGGCCCAAGCCGCCTGATCTGGCTCGAAAGACAAGCTTTGGATGAGCCGCCGCGAGGGCGGCTTTTTCATGCGCGAAACTTTTTTCGTTTTCCGCGGAACCAAGCCAACTGAAGAGCGTAAACCTTGTATCTTGCAGGCAGACACCCCCCCTGACACTGTCAGTTGCCTCAAGACGTTCCCAATATGGGGCCAAGTCGGTTCTCCCTCTCTTCCCCCCAACCGGCTTGGCCCTTTTCTTTTGGAACGGGCCTGTCTATGTGCAAGGCCAGTGATTGAGGGCTTCCACCACATGCAAGACGTAACCACTCTGAAACCGGACGAACGACTGGCGCTGGACCTGATGGCGGCGATACGTGCCGATGCTGAAGCGATCTGCGCTCCCAATCCGGTGGAAATGGTTTCTGTCACGATCGACGTGTCCTCTGAGGCGGCTCAAGGCGCCGATGTCACGTTGGAGCCCAAGGTTGACCGGCAAACTCGCACAATCCTGTTCACCGGCGGCATGGCCCGCCAAGGTGACAAGCCCCTGATGAAAGCAACTGCGGTCTACCGGATTTTGCCAGAGTCGTAGCGGCCCTGTCGCAGCGTTTGCCGACGCGTTCCCATATACCCAGACCTATCCAGACGGAGAGTTTCTATGACTACCACGCTTATCACCGGTGCAAATCGTGGGATCGGTCTGGAGCTTGTCCGCAAGTTTCTCGCTCAAGGTCATGACGTGATTGCCACGGCGCGCGACCCTGAGACCTCAAACGAACTGAACGCGACGGGCGCCAAAGTTTATCCGCTCGAAGTGACCGATGCAGCTTCGGTGGCGGCATTGAAGGAAGCGGTCGGCGACCAGCCCATCGACTATCTGATCAACAATGCCGGCATTGGCAGTTTCGCTGCGTTCAAGGATCTCGATTATGACGCGTTCGCCAACATGCTGGCGGTGAACACGATTGCGCCGATTCGAATGATCGACACGTTCCTGGACAATATTGCGGCCAGCGATGTGAAGATGGCGGCCAGCCTGTCCAGCATGATGGGATCCATCGAGAACACGCATGCGTCCTTCGGACTGATCTATCGCACGTCCAAGGCGGGTCTGAACATGGCCTTGCGTGCCGCCGCGCCCGAACTTGCGGAGAAGGGGGTGACCCTGCTCGCGCTGCATCCGGGCTGGGTGAACACTGACATGGGCGGCAAGCAGGCGCCAGTCAATCCGGCTCAGAGTGCTGCTGGCCTCTACACGGTCATCACCACGGCAGGGCCATCAAGCGAGCTGCGCTTCCTGGACTTTGAAGGCAAGACCCATCCCTGGTAGCGACTAGCCCTGCTGGGGCGCAAAGCCGCCGAAATCCTCTGGCAATCTTACATCCGTATCAGCGCGCAGCCGGGGCAGGGCTTCGGGATGCTCGGCCTGAAGCCATTCGATCATCTGCTCACGGATCAGGCAACGCAAGTCCCAGGCTTTCGGAGACGAGCTGGCCGAGGCGAGCCCGCGCACCGTTACAGAATTGCCCGAGGCTTCGGTAACCTGCAAATTCACCACGTCGCCATTCCAGAGCGGGGTGGACTTGCAGATCTCTTCCAGCTTCTCGCGCATCCGCGCGATGGGTGCGTGATAATCTACCGTCCAGTAGACGCTGCCGATGATGGAGGCGCTCTTGCGAGTCCAGTTCTGGAAAGGCGTCTCGATGAAATAGGAGAGCGGCACGACGAGGCGTCGCCAGTCCCAGATCTTGATGACAACATAGAAGAGGCCGATTTCCTCGATCCAGCCCCATTCACCTTCGACGACGACGGCGTCATCCAGCCGGATCGGCTGGGTGAAGGCGATCTGCAGTCCGGCGATCAGGTTGCTGAGTACGGGACGGGCCGCCAAGCCGATGGCGATGCCCGCGATTCCGGCCGATGCAAACAGGCTGACGCCAATCTGTTTCACGCCGGGAATGACGGTGAGCGCGGCGGCGAGGGTGACGATTCCGGCAATGACGATCCAGACGCGGCGCACGACATCCAGCCGCGTGGCCGATTTGCGTGCTTCCAGATTGTCTTCTGCATCGAGGTGCAGGCCAGCCAGACGGCGTTTGATCAAGGCATCGACAATGGTGCCGACCAGCCAGCCAAAGGCGATGATGAACAATACGCCTGAACTGATCCCTGCCATTCGCTCGAGCCGGTCGCCTGAGACAAAGCCGTCAGGGATGTACTGAGGTAGGTATGGCGTCGCAAAGACCAGCGCCGCGCCGGCCAGCGCAAACAGAAGGGGCGGGCGAAAGCGCTTCAGCCAGCGCGTATTCCTGTGGGCAGTGATCTTTGTCCGGATACGCAGATTCCCTTCCAGTCGCTCGACGGGACTACGTCTCAGCCTGAGAAAGGTTTCATCGATTCAGCAAGCCACGTGCCCGGAATAGGTCAAGCCATTGCTGGCCTGCGCGCGGTTCGGTCAGTGTTTGCTGAAGTTTGCGGCAAGGATTCCCGTATTATTTTACGCGTTCGACCCGGAATGCGATGCCGCCATCCAGTTTCATCTTGTAGCTGCCGAAGGCCGCTTCATAGATCTGGGCTTCGGTCTGGCCATTATTGCGCAGCGCCTTGGAATCGGTTTGCCGCCAGATCTGTCCATTTTCCAGCGTGATCACCAGATTTCCACGATTGCCGCGCACGGCTTTCACAGGGAGCGTCATCTCCTTGAGGCTCTGGTCGTCAGATTTGCCGAGCGTCAGAGAGGGCAGGGACGGAATGGAGAAGCCGAAGGAATCCTGGCGGACCTGTTCGACTTCCTGTCGGGTCACTGTTGTGACGTCACCCGCCGCTTCGGCGGCTTGCAGCCGTCCAACAGCCGTATCGTAACAGGCAAGGCGCTCTGCATCTTCGGTGACGGATGTGCAGGTATAGACGTCATCGGTTGAGACATCTTGTGCAGTGGCTGTTGCGCCAAGCGCAAAAATCATCCCTGCAATGCACCAAATTCGGGTCATTCCTGTTACCTCATGTGCGACTTCCAGCAGGAAGGCTTTGCAAAACCGTAATGGTCTGGCAGCAGTGTTGCAAATCGCGCGATCGCGGAAAAGACGTTGGAGACACAAAACCCATGAAGTTGAACGCCTTGATGACAACCGGCCTGGCTGCCGCACTTGCCCTGACACTGGCCGCCTGCGGGGGCGGTGGGGATTCCGCAGCCTCTGACGTGCCGACCCTGCGCCGGGGAATTTCGGCCAAGGTGGACACGCTGGACCCCAACAAATCATCCGCGCAGTGGGAGAACATTATCATTGGCGACATGATCATCGGCCTGACCACGGATGGCCCAGATGGCCGCCCGGTGCTGGGCATGGCCGACAGTTATGAAGTCAGTGAAGATGGTTTGGTCTGGACCTTCACTTTGGGTGATCATGTCTGGTCTGACGGCACGCCCGTCACTGCCGGCGACTTCGTCTACAGCCTGCGCCGCATCCAGAACCCGGAAACTGCTTCGCAATACGCGTCGCTCCTCTGGTTGATCAAGAATGCGCAAAAGGTGAGTTCACAGGAATTGCCGCCCGAAGAACTGGGCGTGAAAGCCATCGACGACAAGATGCTGGAAATCACTTTGGAATACCCGGCGCCTTATTTGCTTGGCCTGCTGAGCCATTACACGACCTATCCGTTGCCGAGTTGGGCCATCGAAGCGCACGGAGATGCGTGGATCCAGCCGGAAAATATTGTCGTCAACGGTCCTTACAAGCTGGTCTACTGGCGCACGGGTGACCAATTGGTCGCCGACAAGAACCCGACCGGATTTGGCGCGCCGGAGGCGTGTTTTGATCGGGTCGTGTATCTGGAACTGGAAGACCTGTCGGCCGTCGAGAACAAGATTTCCGCAGGCGAACTGGACATCAATAATGCCTTTGACGGGTCTCGCTATACCGAATTGGATGCGAAATTCCCCGGCTGGCTGCGCACGACACCTTCTCTCATCTCGACCTACTGGACATTCAACACCACCGTTGAGCCGTTCGACGACGTGCGCGTGCGCAAGGCCCTTTCAATGGCGCTCGACCGGGAGTTCATGGTTCGCAACGTGCTGACACAGGGCTATCTGCCAGCGTATTCCTTCGTGCCACCGGGCATCAATAATTACGATGTCAGTCGGCCATCCATGGATTGGAAGGACACCTCACGCGAAGATCGGCTTGCCGAGGCGCGCAGCCTGTTGGAAGCGGCAGGGTTCGGCCCGGGCAATCCGCTTGAGTTCGAATTCATTCACCGTTCGACGGACGACAATCCGAAGGTGGCGCCGGTCGCTCAGTCCAATTGGAGTGATATCGCCCCCTGGGTTAACCCGACCATCGTGAAACAGGATACAAAAGTGCTCTATTCGCGCTTGCGGACCGGAAACTTCTCGGTAGCGGATGCGGCATGGGTCGCGGATTTCGATGATCCGATCAACTTTCTTTACCTGCTCGATTCCAAAACGGGCCAGCAAAACTATGGCGACTATGCCAATCCGGAGTATGATGCGCTTCTGAGCCAATCGAACCAGCAGCTGGACCTGCAGATGCGGGCAGAAGTCTTCGCAGCCGCTGAAGAACTGATGCTCGAAGAATATCCGATTACGCCGATGTGGTTTCAGGTGACCAAGAACATGGTCGATCCGGAGCTGACCGGCTGGGAAGAAAATGCGAAGGATCAGCATCGCTCGCGCTTTCTGTGCCGGGAGGGGCTCAGCGCCGAGTAGCGGTAAACAGACGGGGGTCTCGAAATGGAACATGAAATGGAGGCCGCAGGTCTCGGGTCGGCAAGTGGCTTGTCGACCGGAGACCATCATCCGGTAAAGTCCGGTTTGCCTTGCGCAAATTGCGAGACCATCGTCGAGGACCGGTTCTGCACAACGTGCGGCCAATTGGCGTCTGACTTCCATCGCCCGGTCTGGGATCTGGTGGCGAGCAGTCTGGCGGACGTATTTGCGCTGGATGGCCGCTTGTGGCGGTCCTTGCCCATGTTGTTGTTCCGCCCCGGCCGGATGACCCGGAACTATCTGGATGGAAAGCGCGCACGCTATGTGCCGCCTTTCCGCATGTTCCTGATGGCGTCTGTGATCTTCTTCCTGACCCTGTTCACGCTCGGCGATCAGATGGGCTGGTACAATTCTCTCAAGATCGACCGCCTCCTGGAAAACGGGATCGATGTCGGGATAGGGGAGGATGGTGAGCCTCTTCCGGTGGTGACCGAAGAGGGGCTGGAGGAATTGCGCGCCCGGGCAGAAGACCCCGACCTGACGCCGGATGAGCGCGAACTCATCCAGCTGGAATTGCTACAGGCGGAGCACGGCATCACATTTCAGCGTATCATGACGGATGACGGCCGCATCAATCGCGACGCGCTTTATGATGAGGTCACTTCAAGACTGGACGAGGATGCGACCCCCGCGGAGCGCGAGCAGGCATGGCGCGCCGCCGACCATGCGGCGACCGTGTACGAGAACCAGGATCGCTATGGCGCGCGCATTCGGGAATGGGCGCCGAGATTCAGTTTGATGTTCCTGCCTATCCTGGCCTTCATGCTGACGATTCTGTATGCGTGGCACCGCAGCCGGTACATCTATGACCATGTGATCACCGCGCTGCATGTGCAGACCTTCATCTATCTGACAGCGACCTTCTTAATTGTGCTCGCCGCCGTGAACGCAGCTTGGCTTGGCGAGCTTATCTTGGGTGGGGTGCTGGTCGGCATTGCGTATCTCTATCGCCAATTGCGCGTGACTTACGAGACGGGGCGATTCATGGCTGCCTTGCGAACCCTGATCCTGTTGTTCTCAATCCTGATCGTGGGCGTCACGCTGGGCATTTCCCTGGTCGTTGTCAGCTTCATGCTGGTCTGAACAGGGCGGATTGCCTGAAATGCGATCAGGCGCAGCATGAAGCTCGGCTCGAATTCAGGTGGCCTGCCTGGAAAACAAGCATAGTGGAGGGCGCCGCAAAATCCGTTCGGGGCATTTTTTCGGATTTATCAGGCGTATCTGGAACAATATTGCCCCAAACCGACCAAAAAGGTGATGCGATTCTGTCACACTGGTGTCATTTTGCTTGTGAGCGCCGCTGCATCCAATTGACTATGCAAGGTGCTCAATCCTTACTGCCCGGTAAGACTTGGTCTAGGGGGCCAGGTTTGTCTGCATGATGTGGACACATTTTTTTGACAATCCTTTCGGAGGTTCAAGTGAGCGAACTTAACTTGAAGAAGCGCCTATTGGCGTCGTCGGTATTTGCCGGCGCTGCACTTGCTGCAGCTGCTGCGCTGCCAGCGTACGCCCAAGACGCAGATGAAGACGTAATTGCTGTAGCAGAGGCGGACGGGGAAGAAGCATCCGTACAACAGACCATCGTCGTCACGGGCTCGCTGATCCCGCAAAGCGGCAACCTGGTTGAGACCAGCCCGGTCACGTCCCTCGGCTCCGCCGACTTCGACGTGCGCGGTGTTGTCCGTGCGGAAGACATGATCAACGCCCTGCCACAGGCATTCGGTGCTCAGGGTTCCGCCCTCGCCAACGGCGCGACCGGTACGGCTTCGGTCAACCTTCGCGGCCTGGGTGCTTCCCGCACGCTGACGCTCTTGAACGGCCGCCGCCTGCCATACGGCTCGCTGAACACGGCTGCTCCGGACATCAACTTCATCCCAGCCGCAATGGTGAAGAAAGTTGACATCCTGACCGGTGGTGCGTCCGCAACCTACGGTTCTGACGCTGTTTCCGGTGTTGTGAACTTCGTGCTCGACACGGATTTCGAAGGTGTTCGCCTGGAAGGTAACTACTCCTTCTACCAGCACGACAATTCCAACAGCTACATCCAGGACATCCTGGGTGGCTTCGCAGCTGACAACCCTTCCCAGTTCACGGTTCCGGATGGCTCGACGTCTGATGGTGAGTCCGTTGACATCACCGCAGCGTTCGGTGGCAAGCTGGACAATGGCCGCGGTCACGTCATGGGCTTCGCCAGCTTCCAGAACACCAAGGAAGTTCTTCAGGCTAACCGCGACTATTCGCAGTGTGCCCTGTCCACCACCAATGGTGGTAACGACTTCACATGTGCCGGTTCGTCCACGAACCAGTTCACCAACATTCTGGACCTCGGCTCCAACCTGCCGACCGGTCTGTGGGCTCGCGTTGACCCGACCACGAACGAGTTCGTTGAGCGGAACTTTGTCTCTGACACGTTCAACTACAACCCGTACAACCACTTCCAGCGTCCGAACGAGCGCTACTCCTTCGGTACGTTCGCGAACTATGACATCAACCCATATGTGAACGCATATGGCGAATTCATGTTCATGGACAACCAGACCAATTCCCAAATCGCGCCGTCTGGTGTGTTTGGTTACGGTGTGACCGGCGGAAATGGCGGCATCAACTGTGACAACCCATTCCTGAGCGCACAACAGGTCGACTTTATCTGTACGTCGCGCGGTGCAGCGGGTGATGACATTGCCGGTATCGGCGACGTCCTGTTCCTTCGCCGGAACGTCGAAGGCGGAAACCGCAACAACGACATCCGTCACACGACCTATCGTGGTGTGATCGGCCTGCAGGGCACCATTGGCGACTCGCCATGGGGTTATGACATCTCTGCTGTGTACGCCAACGTGCACCGTTCGGAAGTCTACAATAACGACCTGTCGATCTCGAAACTGTCCAAAGCGCTCTACGCTGTTGATGACGGAACGGGCAACATTGTCTGTGCGGTCAATGCCGATGCCGATCCGAACAATGACGACGCGGCTTGTGCTCCTTACGACATCTTCTCAGGTGCCGGCCCAAGCGACGCTGCTGTGAACTACATCGTCAACCCGCTGTTCAGGGATGGCGACGTCAAGCAGACGGTTGTGACTGCCAAGACCTTCGCAGACCTCGCCGACTATGGCGTCGTGTCTCCGATGGCTGAAGAAGGCATCAAGGTTGCCTTCGGTGTGGAATATCGTCGTGATAGCCTCGACTCCAACCCAGACAGCAACTTCCAGTCCGGCGACGGTGCTGGTCAGGGTGGACCTACGAACCCAATCGCTGGTTCGCAGGAAGTCTATGACTACTTCGCAGAGGTCAACGCACCACTGATCGAAGGTTATGAGGGTGTTGAGTCCCTGGGTGTCGACCTTGCTTATCGCCGGTCGAACTATGACGCCGTGTCTTCTGACGCTTACAAGATCGGTGTTGAGTACGCTCCGGTTGAAGACATCCGCTTCCGCGGTTCATTCCAGCGCGCCGTGCGTGCTGCGAACATCTTCGAACTCTTCTCGACACAGTCCATCGGCCTGTTCGACCTGACTCAAGGTTCAAACGGCATCTACGATCCATGTGCTGGCACGACGCCAACCGCAACGGCTGCACAGTGTGCAAACACTGGCGTGACCGCTGCCCAGTACGGCAGCATCGCGGATAACCCAGCTGGCCAGTTCAACACGCTGACCGGTGGTAACCCAGACCTGGAACCAGAAACGGCTGATACGTACACGATTGGTTTCGTGGCCACGCCGTCGATGATCCCGGGCCTGACAGTTTCCCTCGACTACTTCGACATCACTGTTGAAGACCTCGTGGGTACGGTTCCACAGGAACTGGCACTCGATACCTGCCTTGAAACCGGCGACACGTTCTTCTGTTCGCTCGTCAATCGCGGCAATGGCGGCACACTGTGGGCGGGTCAGACCGGCTACATCGTTGCAACCAACATCAACACCGGTTCGCTTTCGACCTCCGGCTTCGACCTTCTGGCCAGCTACGCTCTGGACCTGGATGCTCGCGGCGGAATCGACTTCGACTATGTCGGTACGATGCTTGAATCTCTCGAGACCAAGCCACTGCCGAACTCCACCGGCGCTGATATCTTCGACTGTGTCGGCTACTACGGCGGCAGCTGTGCCTCCGGTGGTGGTACGGAAGTTGCCAACGGTGCTTCGCCAGAATACCGCCACAAGGCTTCCATGACCTGGGCCGATGCCGAAGGCCTGTTCAGTGTCACCGGTACGTGGCGCCACTTCTCGGAAGTCGAAATCGCAGGTGGTGACGATGGCACCATCAACGGTGTTCTGGATGCCCAGAACTACTTCGATCTTTCCGGTTCCTGGAACGCGACGGACTACATGTCCCTGCGTCTCGGCGTGAACAACGTCCTGGACGAAGATCCACCGCTTTCCTCGGTTGTCGGTACGGCGCCGGGTAACGGTAACACCTACCCACAAGTGTACGACGCTCTTGGTCGCTACATCTTCATGGGTGCGACGTTCGACTTCTAAGTCTGACGACGTAACAGAAACAGGAACGGCGGCTTTTCGGAGCCGCCGTTTTTGTTTTAACGGGTGCGGTGACAGCGCTTAGCGCTTCACCCGAACCGGGCTAAGGGCTGTTTTGTCTGGCTGCGCAGAAAGAGGCGTGCGGTCAGGCGCCCGCGTGCCAGCGTGCATAGATGGCTGTCGGCAAGAGCCGGTCTGAACCTTGCTGGGGCAGGGCCATCTCGCCGGTCTCCATCACGCCGCCCAGCGGGGAGAGCCGGTCAGCCAGCGCCTGTGACAGGGCCAGATAAGACAAGCGCACGGCATAGGCCGTCAGGATCACAAACAGGGGCCGGTCACTCAGCAGCTGCTTCACGACGTCCAGCAATTCGGGCAAGTTTTCCTCGAACCGCCAGGTTTCATTCTTTGGGCCGCGTCCGAATTTCGGCGGGTCCAGGATGATGGCGTCATATTCGTTGCCACGCCGGACCTCGCGGGCGGTAAACTTCATGGCGTCATCGGCGATCCAGCGAATGGACCGATCCTGCAGGCCACTCATCGCCTGATTGTCCTTGCCATAGCCGTTTGATTTCGGGCTGGCATCCAGATGGACCACTTCGGCGCCCGCGGCTGCGCAGGCGAGCGACATCATGCCGGTATAACCGAACAGGTTCAGCACCTTGATCGGACGGCCGGCTGCGCGGATCTTCTCCTGCGCGAAGCGCCAGTGAACCGAATGTTCCTGGAACACGCCCATATGCCGGAAGGCAGCACGGCGCGCCTCGAAGGTCAGGCCATTCCATTGCATCGGCCAGCTGTCGAGCGCCTTGGGAGACAGCACTTCCCAATTGCCCGCGCCGTCATCATCTTGCGACTTCGCAGAAAACTGCGCATCGGCGCGCCAACTTTCCAAGGGGCGGGCTGGCTCCCAGAAAGCTTGGGGATCGGGCCGGATGACGGTCTGGCTGCCGAAGCGCTCAAGCTTCTGCAAGTGGCCACTGTCGAGCAGGGCGTAGTCTTTCCAGTCGTCGGCGATCAGGAGGCGGGTTTCGGTCTTCATTTGAAATCCCTCTGGCGCCACGCTTCATAGGTCATGATGGCGGTGGCCTGGGCGAGATTGAGGCTGTCGGCGCCGCCCCGCATCGGGATCAGGCAGAGCTGGTCGCAGGCGGTTTCGGCTTCAGGCGGCAGGCCGGATTGCTCATTGCCCATGATGATGACAGAGCTGGAGGTGAAATCGGTGCGGTCATGGCGGGCCGTGCCATTGACCGACGCGGCGCTCATAGTCAGGCCAAGCCTTTTGCGCCAGGCGTTGAACTGGTCGAACGAGGCGGTCGCAAAGGGCATGTCGAAGATCGAGCCCATGGAGGCGCGCACGGCCTCGAAACTGTAAGGATCACAACAGGTTTCGATCAGGATCACGCCGGAAATGCCCGCGCAGTCGGCCGTGCGCAGGATTGTGCCCAAATTGCCGGGATCGCGCACTTCATAAAGGGCGACAAACAGGCCATTGCTGTCCTGCGGCAGGGCATCAAGGCCGAGATGGCGCTGGTGGAACGCCGCGACCACGCTCTGCGCATTATCCTTGTGAGTGATACGCGACATCAGTTTGTCGGCGGCCAGCACGACCCGCGCGCCGGAAGTCTCTGCCTGACGGATCAATTCCGCGAGGTGTGGCCGATCTGCCATGCTTGCCGCGACAATCAGCGAGTCCGCCTTCCAACCGTTTGCAAGCCCCTGGCCGATCAGGCGCGCGCCTTCTGCGAGAAACAGGCCCGTTTCGGCTCGGCCTTTCTTTCTTTCAAGACTTTTCAAGGACTTGATGAGCGGGTTTGATGCGCTGCTGATCGTCTCAATCTGGCGGGTCATGCTGGGGATTCGGCGTCTCTGACTCTGCGGGGTAACTCTTGCGAGGACATGCTGAATAGGGCATCCCTGATTATCAGGGGATTAGCAATGGAGGAGGTCGCGGGGCCTCTATGAGACTGCTCGACTACCTTTTTGGATTTGTGGCCCTTGTTGGCTTGATCTGCACGGGCTGGTGGGCCGTGTACCAGTCAGCGAACACGCCTGTAAACCTCCAAGCGCGGCTGGAGGCCAACGCCAATGCGGCGCTGGCCGAGCAGGGCTTTGACTGGGCAGGCGTGCGCATGCATGGCCAACGCGCCGAGCTGACCGGCAAGGCCCCCTCCATGGATGCCATAGAAGCAGCAGCTGAAACCGTGCTGACATCCAGCGGGTCAGGCGGGATCGTCCTTGGCGGAGTGACCATGGTCGAGAGTGGGGTGGGCACTGCGCCGCCGGTGACCCCCTATGTCTGGCGCGCCATCAAGACTGGTGCAGGCGACTATATCCTGATGGGGCATGTGCCCTCGCGTACCATTCGCGCTGACCTTCTGGACTATGCCGGTTCGCATGCTGGCGATGGCGCGGTTGAAGACCGTATGCAGCTGGCCAATGGCGCGCCAGCCGCTTACTGGCAGGGCATGGCCCGGCTCGCATTGGACAGCCTGGCTGAACTCGATACAGGCGAAGCCCGCCTGCATGACACGCGCGTCCGGTTGCGCGGGGTCTCTATGGAGACTGCGACCCGCGCGCGGGTTTCGGCCGACATCGCCAATGTGACCGCCCCGTTCCGGGGAGAGCCTTTCCTGCGCGGCCCGGCCTTGTGGAGCGCGGCGCATGGCGACGGCGAACTGGTGCTGTCCGGCAAGGTCGCCAGCGAAGCCGAGCGCGAGGAAATCCTGACGATCGCCAAGCAATATTATGCGCGCACCGTACGTGACGAGATGGAGGTCGCTGGCGAGCCTCATCCGGGCTGGCTGAACGGCGTGCGCGTGGGCTTGCCGCATTTTGCCAAGTTCCGGTCCGGCGAAATGGCGTTCGAGCCAGAGGAAACCGGTCTCAGTTTCGAGGGCGAGGCGTCAGGGTCCACGATTGCCTACCTCCAGCAGGATATGGCCAATCTTGGTGGCCCTTATCCTGTCACAGTCTTCGCCGATACGGTGCAGGTAGATGTGGACGAGATTCGCGACATCGACTTTCAGGCAGACCCGGTTGCGGCCTGCCAGCAGGCCTTTGACGCGGTGATGGAGACCAACAAGGTGTATTTCGAGACCGGCCTGGCAAACATTAGCCGTGAAAGCGGCCTGACGCTGGACAAGGTCATGACCGTATCTGAGCGGTGTGCGCGAGATCTGGTGTTTGAAGTGGGCGGCCATACCGACTCCACGGGCGAGCGGGAGGCAAATATTGCCCTCAGCGAGGCACGGGCGCTGGCTGTGCGGGATTATATGGTTTCGGCCGGATTTTCTCCTTCTCGGCTGACTGTAATTGGGTATGGTCCCGACGAGGC
>NZ_DEXB01000020.1:3045-7832 GCF_002366485.1 Hyphomonas sp. UBA3195 | reverse complement strand
GAAGACGGTCGGGCGAAGAATCGCCGGATTGGGTTCAAGGTTCGAGAACGGAGCGAATGATGGCGTGGCTATTGGCACATATGTGGGCGGCGCTGGCAGGGGTTGCCGTATTCGGTTTGCTGCTGGGTTGGTCCATTCGCGGCATGATGCTGGTTGGAAAAATGCGGCGCGCAATGGTCGAGCGCGATGTTACCCAGACCGAACTCGAACAGGCCAAGGAAGAGATTGAAAGCCTGTATGCGGCCCAGCGTGGTCAGCCTGTGGGCAATACGAATGCGCGTGAGGCTCAGGCCGAGCAGAATGTGAAATTCCAGCGCATGAGTGATGAATTGAGCCGCGCCAAGAGCGAGCTGGAAGCGCTGAAGGCGAAAGCCGACGAGGCGCTGGTGAGCGGCGCAAAGGCTGCGGGTGCGGCAGGAGCTGGCGCTGTGGGCACGCTTGCTGCTGTTGGCGGCGCGACCGATCCGAACCCGGCGCTGGTCTGGCGCAACCGTCACCTCGAAAGCCGTGTACGCCATCTGGAAGCCATGATCGGCGAAGGGGGCAGCGAAGCCGCTGGCGCATCCCCTGCGGAGGCGGCACCTGCTGCGATGGCGACTGGCGAGACCAGCGACGCCGATGCGGCCAAGGCAGAATGGCAACAGAATTTTCTGAAGCAGCGCGTCGAAGCACTGGAAGATGAACTCGCCAAGGTGAAAGCCCCGGCAGCTACGCCAAGCGGGCGTAACGGCAATGGTGAGGCGGAAGAAGAACTGGCCCGCCTGCGCTGGCGCAATCGTTTTCTGGAAGGCCGCCTTGCCTATTTCGAAGGCGACCAAGACGCCGAGGAAGAGGGCATTGAGGCCGACGCGGTTGCCGAAGCGGCCATCACGCCGGAGCCTCTTCCGGACTTGCCGGAGACCGAGCCCGAATCTGAACTGGAATCCGTGCCGGACTTTGATGGCGAAGCTGAAAACGAGCCGGAGGTTGAGCTTGCCGAGCCTGAAGCCGAGCCAAGTGACGAAGCCGACTTTGCCGAAGAACTCGCGGAAGATGCCGAAGATGACATCGAAGAGGCGATTGAGTTTGAGGCTGAACAGGAGCCGGAAGCGCCAGCCGAGCTGGCCGCTGATCCTGACGCTGAACCGGATGTACCTGCTTTCGAGATTGTTGACCGGTTCGCCGATGAGGCGCCTGCTGAGGCAGAGGCAGCGTTCGACGATACAGAACTGACGCCCGTCGAGGACGAACTGACTGAAGACTATGCAGAGACTGCCGAGGTCGATGCAGATGATGAAGTGCCCGCCGACGGGTCAGACGAAGAGACCGATATCGACCGCGCAGATGAGGCCAGCCGGGCTATCCTGGCAGCGCTCGAACTGACCGATGAGGAAGACGAAGCGTCAGACAACGCCGCCGAACTGGGCGTGGCCGAGAGTGAGTCCGCGCCCGAAGACGAGGCGGATTTCGTCGAAGCGGACACGGAAGAGGCGAATGACGACTCCGGGTCCGACGAGACCGCAGAAGAGGGGCCCGCAGGCGTACAGCCGATGGCGCTCGACAAGCCCGTTGCCAACACGCCGGATGATTTGACCATCATTGGCGGTGTGGGGCCGAAGATTCAGGAAGTGCTGAACAGTATGGGCATCTGGCACTATGACCAGATCGCTGCCTGGACGCCTGAAAACGTCACATGGGTGGATCATGAGCTCAATTTCTCCGGTCGGATCACACGTGAGGGCTGGGTGCAGCAAGCGGCGATCCTGGCAGGCGACACGGTGGACGAGGACGCCTAGGCAACCGCCCATTCAGGACCTATTCAGCCGTAATCGTTCAAGTTGGGAACCAATCGTGCAGGGGTGCGATTGCTTTTTGAGGGTGCAGGGGTAACCTCTGGCTCGAGGCGATAGGGAGAATGAGATGGCCGATCTAGTTGAATTTGATAGCGAAGTTCTGGCCGGAGCACCGCAGGTGCGCCTGTCGCGCCGCGCGCTGATTACCGGTATTGCCGCAGGCACCGTATTCCCCTTCATTTCCAGCTGCACCACAAACCCGGCGACCGGATCCAGCCAGCTGATCCTGTTCGGGGAAGAGCAGGTGGCCAGCATGGCCGCAACGGCCTGGACCGACATGAAATCGCAGACGCCCGTTGTCTCGAACTCGCGCCTGAAAAACCAGGTGCTGAGCGTCTGGGAGCGTACGTCTGATGGCGCAGTGAAGGCGGGTCATATCGACCCGAACGCTAATTGGGACGTGGCGGTGTTCGACACCGATGACGTCAACGCGTTCGTGATGCCTGGCAACCGCGTCGGCATTTATCGCGGCATTACCGAACTGACCGAGAATGACGACCAGCTGTCGTCCGTTCTGGGCCATGAGACCGGCCACGTGGTCGGTCGCCATGCTGCAGAGCGCCTGTCGGTTTCGACCGCAGCGCAAGTTGGCCTGATGGCGGGTCAGATCGCCGTCGCGCAGTCAGAAGAGCTCAGCAAGTATGGCACGGCCATCGGCGCTCTCGGTGGCGCGGCCATGCAATTCGGCGTGATCCTGCCCTATAGCCGCCGGCATGAGCTGGAGGCTGACAAGCTGGGCGTCGATTACATGCACAATGCCGGCTATGACACCCGCGAATCCGTGCGCTTGTGGGAATTGATGGCCGCGCAGTCGGAAGGCCAGCGCCCGGCCGAGTTCATGTCCACCCACCCGGATCCACTGCGCCGGGCCGAAGAGCTGAAGCGTTATATCAATGCGCGGGGTTATGCGCTGATGTAGTCGGTCGGCCGACCAGAAATTCGAGAGCCCGGTTGCCCTGTGCTGCCGGGCTTTTGCGTGTTTTAAACAGTCGCGGGTGGAGACGCGCGGTTGTATTGGTGGAAATACCCGTTATATGGGGAATTCGACTTTTCGCCGGACGATCAGGCATTGAGTGAACGGGCTTGCCCTGCCACTCCTTCAGAGACCTCCCATACAAAATTCGTGTTCCCGCGGACCCGCATGTTGCAGGACCGCATCTATTCAGGAGTGTTTCATGACAAGTGGCACCGTAAAATTCTACAACGACCAAAAAGGCTTCGGCTTCATCCAGCCAGACGATGGCGGCACCGACGTGTTCGTGCACGCCACGGCGCTTGAGCGCGCTGGCATGCGCGCCCTGTCCGAAGGTCAGAAGGTTTCCTTCACGACCGCCGTTGACAAGCGCAGCGGCAAGACCGCCGTCGACACGATCACCGCTGAATAGTCCGTCAGGACTTTTCCAGTTGTATCAGATTGGCCGTCTCCGAAAGGAGGCGGCCTTTTTGATTCCGGGGGTGTGATAACTCCGCCATCCGTGGTGTTCTGACAGCGGGATGAACGCGCGCCAGTTAACCGCGCAGGACCGGGGGGAACAGATGACAGCAACCAACACGCCCAGGACGGCCGGGGCCAATGGCCGTTTGTGGGGTATGCGGGCGCGTGACTGGGCCGATTTGCAGGAGGGTGGATTCCGCGCCGGATACGTTGCCGCGCTTGAGCACGCAGCGGTCGGGGCAGGCACGCGCTATCTTGATGCCGGGTGCGGATCCGGCATGGCTGCGGCGCTGGCGGCGGATCGCGGCGCGCAGGTGACGGGAATTGATGCCTCGGACTTGCTGCTCCAGATTGCCCGCGACCGTGTCCCGCAGGGCGCTTTCCAGACAGGCGACCTGGAAGACCTGCCATTCGGGGATGACAGCTTCGATGTGGTCGTCGGCTTCAACTCTTTCCAATATGCCGGAAATCCCGGCGCGGCGCTGGCCCAAGCACGGCGCGTGACGGCGCCTTCGGGCACTGTGGTCATCATGACCTGGGGCGAGCCGGACGGCATGGAGGCGGCCGCGATTGTCGGCGCCCTGAAACAGCTCCTGCCGCCTCCGCCACCGGGCGCGCCCGGACCGTTTGCGCTGTCGGACGAAGCCAGGCTGCGGGCGTTCGCAGCCGAGGCAGGGCTGACGCCGCTGGAGGTCGTGGATGTGTCCAGCCCGTGGGAATATGAAAGCGAGGCCCTGGCCGTGCGCGGGATCGGCTCCTCCGGTGTGGCGGCGAAGGCCATGGACGCCTCGGGTGAGGCGGCTGTGAACGCAGCCCATGCGGCGGCGATTGCGCCCTTTGTTCAGGCCGATGGCCGCGTGCGCATTGGCGCGACCTGCCGACTGTTGTTTGCGACGCCGGCGGGAAAAAGGACTTGAACTCTGCCGGTGATCTGGCAGCCCTTCAGCATGACTGACCTGATGAGAATTTGCCCGGTAGGGCCCGAAGACCTGCCTGTTTTGCGGGATCTGGCCGAGGCCACTTTCCTCGACACGTTTTCAAGCCAGAACGCCCCGCAGGATATTTCCGCCTATACGTCCGTCGCCTTCGACATGGACAAGGTCAGGGCAGAGTATGAAAACCCGCATTCCCGCTTCTATTTTGCCCGGACCGGCTCTGACATTGCGGGATATCTGAAGCTGAACACCGGGCCTGCCCAGACCGAGCAGGACCTCGAAAACGCGATGGAAATCGAGCGCATCTATGCGACCCGTGCCTTTCAGGGCAGGGGCATCGGAAAGCGCCTGATGGCCACCGCGCTGGAGGCGGCGCAGGAGGCCGGTGTGAACTGGGTCTGGCTGGGCGTCTGGGAACACAACCAGAAGGCCATCGCCTTTTACGCGCATCAGGGCTTCGAGCCCTTTGGCCGCCACAGTTTCCGCCTGGGGGACGACGTGCAGATCGACGTGATGATGAGGAAGAAGATTGCGCAGGATTAGCCGCGCAGGCTGAGGCGCAGCGATTCAGCTGGGGAGTTGCAA
>NZ_DEXB01000020.1:0-2691 GCF_002366485.1 Hyphomonas sp. UBA3195 | reverse complement strand
GTAAGGCGTTCAACGCCAAGACACAGAGCATGGAACAGGGCCTGCCCGTTCCCGTCGTGATCTCCTATTATCAGGACAAGTCCTTCACTTTCATCGTGAAGTCTCCACCGGCCACTGTGCTGCTGAAGAAGGCTGCCAAGCTGAAGCTCGGCAAGAAGCCTGCTTCCGGCGCCAACAAGCCCGGCTATGAGACGGTCGGCAAGGTCACCATGGCTCAGGTTCGCGAGATCGCGGAAATGAAGATGGAAGACCTGAACGCAAACGACCTCGACGCAGCCTCGAAAATCATTGCCGGTTCCGCCCGCGCAATGGGCATCGAAGTGACGGAGTAAGCATCATGGCGAAACCAGGAAAGCGTACCCGCGCAATCATCGAATCCGTGGATGCCGACAAGGCCTACACGATCACCGAAGCTGTTGCTCTGGTGAAATCGAATGCGAAAGCGAAATTCGACGAGACCGTCGAGATCGCCGTGAATCTCGGCGTTGACCCGAAATATGCAGACCAGATGGTCCGCGGTGTGGTCAACCTGCCATCGGGCACCGGCAAGGACGTTCGCGTCGCCGTGTTCGCAAAGGACGCCAAGGCGGACGAAGCCAAGGAAGCCGGAGCCGATTTCGTCGGCGCTGAAGACCTGATGGAAAAAATCCAGGGCGGCTTCATGGACTTTGATCGCGTCATCGCATCGCCAGACATGATGGCCGTTGTCGGTCGTCTCGGTAAGGTGCTCGGGCCCCGCGGCCTGATGCCGAACCCGAAAGTCGGCACGGTCACGCCAAACGTGGCGCAGGCCGTCAAGGACGCCAAGTCCGGCTCGGTCGAGTTCCGCGTCGAGAAGGCCGGGATCATCCATGCCGGTATCGGCAAGTCCAGCTTCTCCGAAGGCGACATCGAAACCAATGTCAAAGCCTTCCTTGATGCCCTGACCAAGGCACGCCCATCGGGCGCCAAAGGCCAGTTCGTTCGCAAGATCACCCTGTCGTCCACAATGGGCGCTGGCGTCACGATCGACACGGCCGAGGCCAACCAGACGGCTTAAGTCCGACATCGGATTGAGAGAGAGAACACAGTAAAGCCCGGCGCAGCGATGCGCCGGGCTTTTTCGTTTGGGATACAAATAGCCCCCATGGTCGCATCCCCGGCGCATGCCTGCATCAAGGTCAAAGCCGATCAGGCGCGCCTCGACATCGGTGAAGCGCAAGGAGGCGGAGATGTCTGAACAGCGCAGGCATGGGGCGCGGCTATAGCGCGCCCTTTCCAGGATGCGAACGCGACACTTGCACACGGGGGGTGAACCCGCAGCAGATGCGCCGCCGCCGGTGGGACCGGGGCGTTTGGTCAGGACTGGCGATGAGTGTGGGGGTCAGCTCGTATCCGAGCCAAGCGCCATCAGGACGAGGAGGTAGAGATCGGACAAGACCGGCACGGCTGGCTCCGTCTTTGCGATCTCAGCATGTTCCGGCGCGGGCGCGGCGGCGAGGGGGCTCAACCGCTTTGCGCCATTCGATGCCTGCCGGGCCATCCAGTGGGCCATGCGCATCGCATAAGTGTCGAGGTTGGCAAGGGCATCGGCGAGCGCCTGGGTCCGGCGGAGATAACGATCTTCGAAACCGGGCCTTGGGCGCGGGGGCTTGGGGGCCGCCTGGATGGGCGGAATGAAGGGCTGCGCCGTGTCATCCATCAGCGTTACGCGCGGGCATTCAGCCGGGGTGAGCAGGCGGCGCGGATCGCGGTCCTGTTCCGGTTCGATCAGGCGGAAGCGGGGCGCGCGCGGTTCGCGTTCCATCTCGGCAGAGGGGGCGGAGGCGGCCGGGCGCTTCGGGATTGCCGCAGGCGCCGGGGCGGGCGCATCCAGCCGCAGGGCCATGAGATAGATCACGCGGCGCAGCAAGTCTTCCACGAAGGGCAAGTCCTGCATGCCGCGCCGGGCGAGCGCGAGGCCGTTGCCCGCAAGCCTTGTCAGCGCGGCCACCATCTTGGCGGCGATCTCCAGCGCGACGGCTTCAAGCCGGTCCGGCTCAGCGGCCGTGGGGATAGGGTCGGGATGCGTTTCCATGCGGTGCAGTATCGCCCAGCCTCAGACGAGGGGGATGAGATTGGCGAACTATTTCGCAAGCGATTGATTTGATTGAGACGGAGGGTTGGGAGTTCGTCGGATAGGCAATGCTCGCTTGCGCGAAATCCTGATTCGTGATGAAGGAATTGCAGCGATCCGAATGCGGGCCCGGTTTGCCCGCCGGCATATTATCGGGCTGTTCCCGCAGGCCGCGATTGGCTTTCCAGCCCGCCCTTGACTTTTTATCACAATGGGGGGTTGCGGGTTTCCACAAGAAGCGTTAACAACCCGCTCTTGACGGGAGTTCTCTGATATGCATCGGGGACCTCCCGTTTTCCTGTCCTAGACCATAGGCCCCTCTTTTCAGGGGGATAAAGACAGTCTTCTGTCACCTATGCAGACGGGGTGAGGCGTATAAACGGTTCGGATACAAGGGGTTAGCACCCTGAGTTAAAAAACCGGGCAGGCCAATCCCTGGGCAGGCGCTGGAAGGCTGCAAGGCCAGAAGGCGATTACCAGGGCGGCCGGATGGTCCGGGCGCCTCAAACTGGAGACCCGCTATGGATAAAGCTGGAAAAACAGTGGCTCTCGAAACCCTCAAAGGGGTTTTCGGCGAGTCCGGTGCTGTCGTCGTG
>NZ_DEXB01000037.1:0-49249 GCF_002366485.1 Hyphomonas sp. UBA3195 | reverse complement strand
TTCTGGATCATTGTCGGCATCATTCTCGGCGGACGGTTCGGCTATGTCCTGTTCTACATGGTGCCCTACCAGTTCGACGTGATCGCGGCGAACCCGCTGACCATTTTCAAGATCTGGGATGGGGGCATGGCATTTCATGGCGGCATTCTGGGCGTTACCATCGCGCTTATCCTGTTCGCGCGCCGTCGCAAAGTGTCTCTGCTCTCGATTGGCGATATTGCCGGCGTCGTCGCGCCTATTGGCATCGGCCTCGTCCGTCTCGCCAATTTCGTGAACGCCGAACTCTATGGTCGCCACACGGATGCGCCCATCGGCATGGTGTTCCCGGAAGGCTATGTGCGCGGCTCGACGCCGCCGGCCTATAATTGGGATACAGGCGAATGGGCCTATACAGACTTCGAGACCGCCCGCCACCCCAGCCAGCTATATGAAAGCGTGCTGGAGGGTTGGTTACCGCTGATTGTGGGATCGATCCTGATCTGGCGCTTTGGTGCGCTGAAGCGGCCCGGCCTTATCGCCGGCCTGTTCCTGCTGATCTATGCGACCGGCCGTACCATCGTGGAGAATTTCCGCCTGCCCGACAGTTTCGTCGAGGGCCTGCCGGACTGGATCACGATGGGCCAGCTGCTCTCCATCCCGATGTGGATCGGCGGCGCCTGGCTGGTCTGGAATGCGCTGAAGACAAAGCCTGTAGCCGCGGATTGATCTGCCCATGACCCTCAAGGATCGCATCATCCGCCTGATCGAGACCGGCGGCCCCATCCCGGTTTCGACCTATATGCAGCTTGCCCTGCATGACTCGGCCCAAGGCTATTATGCCACGCGCCCCGGCCTTGGCACTGATTTCATCACGGCGCCGGAAGTCAGCCAGGTCTTCGGCGAACTGATCGGCCTGTGGGTCGTGAATGAATGGCGGGCCATGGGCGCGCCGGACTCGTTTCATCTGGTCGAGATTGGTCCCGGTCGCGGCACGCTGATGGCGGATGCGCTGCGCCTCGCCTATGTCGCGGGCGGCCGCGAATTTGCCGATGCCGCCAAACTCACCCTCGTCGAGCCGAGCCCGGAATTGCGCAAGGTGCAGGCAGAGCGTCTCAGCGATTATACGCCGTCTTTTGCCGACACGCTCGGCAATGTGCCCGCCGGGCCGATGATCTTGGTCGCGAATGAATATCTCGACTGCCTGCCCGCCCGCCAGTTCCGCAAGGCGGATGGCCAGTGGCGCGAATGCGTGGTCGGGCTGGATGCGGACGGAGCGCTGGCCTTCGGTCTTGCCGCCGACGAGCAGCGCGCGCCCGATGGCGCCGCCGAAACGTCAGAGGCGGTCGAGGTCCAGATCGGCTTCGACCTGTTGATTGCAGACCTCCTCACCCGCCCCGCGCCGATGCGCGCGCTGTTCATTGACTACGGCCCCGCCGATGCGACGCCGGGCGACAGCCTCCGCGCCTTCAGCCAGGGCGAGCAGGTCTCCCCCCTCGCCCGCCCCGGCGAAACCGATTTGACCGTGGACGTGGATTTCGGACGCCTGAAACGGCTTGCCGCGCGCATGGGACTGGATGTGGCCGGGCCGACACCGCAGGGCATGTTCCTGATGGGGCTCGGGGCACAGGCACGGCTCAACCAGCTGGTCGAGGCCAATCCCGACCATGCCGACGCGATCTTCAACAATGCCCAGCGGCTGATCGACCCGAAAGACATGGGCAGCCGCTTCAAGGCGATCTGCCTGTCGAGCACGGGCCTGCCCGCGCCGGTTGGGTTCTAGGCGCCCCTACTCGGCTTCAGCGCCGATATGCTGGTCTATGAATGTCGCCATAGCGCGTAATGCGTCAATTCGCGTATCGCCATCCGACATCCAGTGATCCTCACCTTCCAGTTCGAGGAAGGTCACATCCTTGCCGGCTTTTTCGAGAGCCCGTTCCATGATCTCGCTCTGCTTGATCGGCACGACGGTGTCGTCATTGCCATGGATCAACAGTACGGGTGCCGTGA
Organism: Hyphomonas sp. UBA3195; assembly: GCF_002366485.1. NCBI lineage: Bacteria > Pseudomonadati > Pseudomonadota > Alphaproteobacteria > Hyphomonadales > Hyphomonadaceae > Hyphomonas > Hyphomonas sp. UBA3195. Next base: position 47,263 of record NZ_DEXB01000037.1, on the reverse strand, counting down.
ACTTGTCTGCGGCTCTGGCTGGCGAGATAGCATCCAGCTTCTCGCGCTCTTCATCAAGATCGCCTATGTTTTCCTGCCAGTAGTCCAGCGCCCAATGCTTGCGCCCATTATCCCACTTCACATCCACGAGGAGGGGTCGAATGTCCGACACGGGTGCAATCGCCACGACGCATTTGTACAGGTCAGGTGTGAACGCACCGCCCGCGAGCGCCGCATAGCCGCCATAGCTGGCCCCGACAATGCAGACACGTGTCGGGTCTGCCAGGCCCTGCTCCACCAGCGTCTGCACGCCATCAGTGATGTCATCCTGCATCTTGCCGCCCCACTCCCCCTTGCCGAGAATCCGGTGCTCAGTTCCGTAGCCTGACGACCCCCGGAAATTCGGCTGAAGCACGAGGTAGCCCCGATTGGCGAAATACTGCGCCATCCAATCGAACCCCACCGCGTCATACGATTCTGGTCCACCATGTGGCATCACGACCAGAGGCAGCTTGCTGGCCGTTTCAATATCCACGCCTGCCGGCCAGGTCAGGATCGACGGAATGTTGAGCCCATCCCGGGCTTTATAATTGACAGAAACCATCTGGCCGATGGCGTCTGGGGGGTATGTTGTCACGCTCATCCGCGACGAGCATCATTTGGCCGGTTTCCCGATCCTGCAGGACATAGCTGCCGGGCGTGTCGCTGCCATAGATCAGGTAGAGTAGCTTCGACCAGTCATCGGTCCAGGATACGAGATTTACGGAGGCCGTGGAAAACTGGCTCACCATGCCCGAGACGGCCGCGTCCACATCCGGATCATAAAACTTGTACGAGGGCACTGCGCCGGAATATTCGACACCGAGAACGAACCGGTTCCCATCCTTGATGATCCGCTCGATCGTACCGCCCTTCCCGCCGAGCGATGCAGGCGTCAAATGCCCCGAGAAATCGAGCTCATAAACGTTTCCGGAATCATCGGCATCACTACCGTCGGAAAACAGCAAGGCGGACCGGTCAGCCTTGATACCCGTGACACCGGGGGGAAGTTGCGATGTTTCGAGTTCATAGATGAGCTCACGCTTCCCGTTCACATAGGTATAAACCCTGTAGGTATCCGTGGTGTTATTATAGTCCTCCCGCGCAAGTACCGTCCCATCCTCGTCCACGAACCAATCAACCGTATTGTCGACACCGCTCTTGAACCGTCTTCCTTTGCCGGTCTTCAAATTGACGCGCAGCAGGCTGTAATTCGGATGAGAATAGCGATCTCCGACATAAGCCGGCATGAAGATGTAGCCGGGGTCGGCATCGTCACCGACAATCCGCCCAAGACGGCCCTGGGCAGGATAGATGTTGTCCGTACCCCTCAACAGGAATGTCAGTTTCTTAGTCTTCAGACTGAAAGAGAAAGCGCCCGAATATTCAAACTCCCCCCGAAACCCGATCACGAACTTCGTTTCCGAAGCAAGGATGACGATGTTCTCCTCATCGGCGAACCAGATGTCACGCGTGGCAACGTCGTCGATCTTCACGTGATAGGTCTTCTGTCGCGTCGCGAAGTCAAACGTGACCAGATAGTCCGCCCGTTCCCGGCGCTCGGCAAAGGCAACGATCGATCCATCCGGAGACAGGGCCATGTACCGGATTGAGGGCAGGTCGCCATAGGCTTCCAGCGGCGGATGGGTGACCTCGGCGCTGGCCGTGTTGAAGCCAAAGCCGAGCCATGCCGCCAGAACGGCGAGGACCAATACTCTCATACAGGATCTCCCCAATAACTGCGTTCAGGCTATTTTGGATGGAAAGGCGAGGCAACACCGAAACCGCCCGATTCCGACCAACTCCACCCTTCCGCTGCGCAAGCCGGGCTTGGCTTTGGCGGCGCGGTCCCCATGTCTCAGGGATGCAATGCAAGGGGCCTTGATGTGGCTGAACTTTCGATCCTGGAACTCGGACGCGTGCGCGAGGGCTTTACCCGCGCCGACGCGCTGAACGATGCCCGACGCCTCGGCCAGCACGCCGAGGCTCTTGGCTATAAGCGGCTCTGGGTCGCCGAGCACCACAATATGAAAGCCGTCACGACGGCGGCCACCTCGCTCGTCGTTTCGCACATTGCGGCTGGCACGAAGACCCTCCGCGTGGGCGCTGGCGGCATCATGCTGCCCAATCACGCGCCCTATATCATCGCCGAACAGTTCGGCACGCTGGAGGCGCTCTATCCGGGCCGCATCGACCTCGGCCTTGGCCGCGCCCCCGGCACGGACCAGATGACCCTCCGCGCCCTGCGGCGTGACCCGACCAGCGCCGACCGTTTCCCACAGGATGTTCTGGAACTGCAGGCCTTTCTCGGCCCGGTCGAGCCCGGCCAGAAGATCGAGGCTGTGCCCGGCTCCAATTCGAATGTCCCGCTCTGGATCCTCGGCTCCAGCCTGTTCGGCGCGCAGGTCGCGGCCGCCTATGGCCTGCCCTATGGCTTTGCCTCCCATTTCGCCCCGCAGGCGCTGGATGATGCGCTGGCTACCTATCGCGCCAACTTCCAGCCATCAGATCAGCAGAAGACCCCCTATGCCCTGATCGGCGTGAACATCATCGCTGCCGAGACGAATGAGGAAGCGGAATATCTCGCCACCTCCCAGCAGATGTCGTTCGCAAATCTCGTGCGCGGCGACCGCAAGCTGACCCAGCCGCCGATTGACGACATCGACACCTATTGGACCCCGGAAGAGAAAATGCGCGCGTCACACATGCTGAATTTCAGCATCATCGGGGACGCGGATACGGTGAAACGCGGCGTCGAGGCCCTGCTCGCCCGCACACAGGCCGACGAGCTGATGATCGTCTCCGACATGTATGATGTCGACAAGCGCCTACGCTCGTTCGAAATCATCGCGAACGTCCTGAAAGACTGAATTGTCGTTTGATGACCGCCCCGGCTAGACGGGGCGCTTGATCTCGTTGTGGTCGTCCAGCAGCACAACGGTCGGCGCATGCTGGCGGGCCTTGTCGGCATCGATCCCGGCAAAGGCCGCAATGATGACTTTGTCACCGGCCGCAAAGTGGCGGGCCGCCGCGCCGTTCACACCGATCGTCTTCGAACCGCGAGGAGCTTCCAAAGCATAGGTCTGAATGCGAGCGCCATTGGTGACGTTCCAGATATCCACGCGCTCATTCGGCAAGATGCCCGAAGCGTCGAGCAGGTCCTGGTCAATCGAGACCGAGCCTTCATAGTGAAGGTCGCACTGCGTGACGGTCGCAGAATGCAGTTTCGCTTTCAGCATATTGAGCAACAAGGATGGATCCTCCCGGATTATTAAGAGCGCACCATTATGCTCATAGTGAGCATATAGGAAGGCCTGCGGCCTTGCGCAAGGCGCTTATTGCATCGCAGCAAATGTGAGTAAAGACGATATTGGACGCTTGGGCCTCACCTTCACGCGAGGTCATGACATACCCTCGCTCCCATACCCCTATCTCGCGAATTCCGTATCAAAATGGGTCGCCTTGCAGGATTTCGTCTGTTAACAATCTGTAAGGCTGGGGAATAATACAGGGGAAGAACGACATGAAACAGGTGTCAGCAAGCGCCATCGCCATCGCAATGATCGTCGCCGGCTGCGCGTCCAGCCCGGAACCCGCACCCGCGTCTCCGCCGCCCGCAGACGGGCAGGCACCCAACGGACCCGTGCGCGGCATACCCAATCCCGGTGATGATGACTTTCTCGGCGCGCCAACCCCCACCGTGCGGCGCCATACCGGCCGCGCCAGCGGCGGCGCCGTGCCCGCCAAGGACTACCTCCCCTATATCGATGTCGCGATTGACGAGGCAGCCGTCTATTCCGAGTTCGGAGACATGCTGCAGGACCGTTACACGCGCATCCAGATCGTCACGCTGAAACCCGACGCTTATGACATGGAAGGCGTGACGTCCGGCGTGCGCAGTCAGGAAGTTGAGGCTCGCAATTATGACGAGGAGAGCCGGGGCTGGTTCTCTCGCATGATGTCTTCGCGCAGCATTACCCGCACCCTGATCGCCGAATTCGATGTGGCCAAGCCGGACATCACCGCAACCAACGCGCTCTTCTCCTCCACCTTCTCCTCGAATAACCGCGAGGGCGAATCCTGGACGACGAACGAAAGCATCTCGGTCTATGCCACGCCTTACTTCAAGGTCGGACCCAACACGACCATTGAGGCACGCTTTCGCCTGCAGTTGTCGGATGAAAAGGAATCTTCAGCCAGCGCCAATGTGATGGGGGCGCTGACCACCGCCGCCAATCTGATCGCACCGACTTCCACACTGGTCACCTATTTCAATGCGCCCCTGATGATGGAGGCTTCCAACTTCCTGAATAACTCCACCAGCACCCTGTTCGGTCAGTCGATCACGGAGCAATCGGTCAGCGCGTTTTCCGTGAAGGCATGGAGCGACAAGCCGATCCTCGTTGTCTCCGCACAATTGCCGGACACGAATGATATCAAGGACACGCGCGGCAAAGGCGCCATCGGTCAATGGGCCGTGTATCTGGACCAGCCGATCCCGTCCATTTTCACAGCAGGTGTTTCGGATACCGGATACCCGGACTTTACCGGCGTCACTTCAGGCGACATCCTGGCTTTTGATGTTGGTGAAGACCTGACCGTGTATGATTACATCTTCTCACGGCTCGACCTGTCAGATCGCATCTCCTACCTCAACAGCTCGGCTGACCCGGACGTTGCCGGCCTGATCTGCAACCGGATTGAGCGTGGCCTTTCCGAGATCGGATTCACATCCTATGACGCGGCCGCTGCGGTCTGGGCCGCATCCGTCTCCGATCAATTCAATGGCGCCGCCAAGTCTGCCTTCCAGGGCGAAAACACATGCGAGGCCATGATACGCTGGAAAGCACTGGGCGGCTGATCCGCTCACGCGACCATAACCCTCCCCTGTTAGCAGCACTTATGGCCCCATGCAGTTGCGGTCCTTTAGTGGCCCGGCCAGAAGGAGAGGATGACAAATGTCCTCATCGTCAATGGTCACCAGCCCTTTCCAACCTCTCCCGGTACACTGAACTCTGCCTTTGTCGAACGCGCTCGGCGTATATTCGAGGCGGCCGATTGGAACATTCGCACCACTCATGTTGCAGATGGATGGGACACGGAAGAAGAGGTCGCCAATCAACTCTGGGCCGGTCAGATACTTTTTCAGTTCCCCCTGAACTCCATGGGCTTGCCCTGGCCTCTGAAGCGTTATCTCGATGAGGTATACACCGCCGGTATGGATGGCCGCCTGTCAAAGGGAGACGGGCGCAGCCGCAAGGACCCGTCCCGCCAATATGGCAGCGGCGGTCACCTGACCGAAACGCAATACATGCTGTCGCTCACACTCAATGCGCCGCGAATGGCATTTGGCGATCCGAACCAGAATTTCTTTGAAGGTCGCTCCGTCGAAGACCTGCTCTGGCCGGTGCATTTGAATTTCCGATTTTTCGGTATGCAGGCCCTGCCGAGCTTTGCGGCATATGATGTTTCCAAGGCGCCGACAATCGCGGCAGACTTCGAACGCTTCGATGCGCATTTGCGAAGCGCGTTTGGCTTGCCCGCCCAGCAATCCTCAGCCTGATGTGAGGAAATAAGCAACCACGCGCCGGGTATGCGGGGCGTCGCGATGCTCGAACAAATATATGCCCTGCCATGTGCCAAGCGCCATGCGCCCGCCCGACACCGGAATAGAGAGCGAGGTCTGCGTGAGGACGGCCTTGATGTGGGCGGGCATGTCGTCCGGCCCCTCGGTGCGATGCACCAGATAGTCCATGGAAGGGTCATTGGCGGGCGGCACAAGGCGCCGGAAGAAGGCCTGCAAATCCCGCTGCACGTCCGGATCGGCATTCTCCTGCACCAGCAGCGAACAGGAGGTGTGCTGGCAGAACAGGGTCAGCAGGCCATCGCCCTCTCCGGCCACGAAGGCTGCCGCATCGCGGGTGAACTCATAAAGGCCGGAACCGCGCGTCGAAATCGTGAGTTGGGTCTGCATCGCTTCCGAATACCTGTCCATCTTGCGCCGGGCAATCGGCAGATGACTTTGCGGGGTGACGGCTCACGCTGCGCCCTGTATCCAAATATTTACCTGGATTAACCAATTGCACGGAGTGGGACATGCGCTGGAAAGGTGGACGCAGAGGCGGAAACGTCGAGGACAGGCGCGGCATGAGCGGCGGCAAGCTTGCGGGCGGCGGCATCGGCTTTGTCCTGATCGCGCTGGTCGTGTCCTATTTCCTGGGCATTGACCCCCAGCCCCTGCTTGAGGCCGGCAGCGGCATGTCATCCGGCCAGCAACAGCAATCCGGCGAAGTCGGCACCCCAGAGGATGAGGCCGGCCAGTTCGTCGATGTTGTCGGGACGAACGTCAACGATGTCTGGGCCGAGCTGCTCGACGGCTATAAGAAGCCGAATACCGTCATCTACACGCAAGGCACGGGCACGGGCTGCGGCTATGGCCAGGCCGCGATGGGGCCTTTTTATTGCCCGGCCGACCAGACCATCTATCTCGACCTCTCCTTCTGGCAGCAGATGGAAACCCAGCTGGGCGCGTCCGGCGCAGATTTCGCCCGCGCTTACGTCATCGCACACGAGTTCGGCCATCATGTGCAGACGCTGACCGGCGCCTCACAACAGGTCCGCAAGGCACAGCAACAGGCTCGTAATCAGGCCGAAGCCAACAAGTATTCGGTCGCGCTCGAACTGCAGGCCGATTGCTATGCCGGCGTATGGGCCGCCCGCGCTGCAGAGGCCTCCAATGGTCAGGTCGCACTCGAACGCGGTGACATGGCAGAGGGACTGAAGACCGCCAATGCCATCGGCGACGACATGCTGCAAAAGCGCTCGACCGGTCGCGTCTCGCCCGAAGGCTTCACGCATGGCTCGGCCGAACAACGCATGGAGTGGCTGACCCAGGGTTATGAGAGCGGCGACCCCCGCCAGTGTGATACGTTCAACTGAGCCCCTGCCCGAACGGGGGAAGCAACACCACTCAAAGAGGGAGAGCCGACATGACCGACGGCAAGCCAATGGGGTTCGACACCCTGCAGATTCATGCGGGCACAAACCCGGACCCCGCCACTGGCGCGCGTCAGGTGCCGATTTACCAGACAACGGCCTATGTCTTCCGCGACGCAGACCATGCCGCCGCGCTCTTCGGCCTGCAGGAAGTCGGCTATATCTATTCCCGCCTGACCAATCCCACCGTGGCCGCCCTTGGCGACCGGATCACCGCGCTGGAAGGCGGCGCGGGCACTGTCTGCTGTTCGTCCGGTCATGCGGCCCAGATCATGGCGCTGTTCCCGTTGATGGCCCCCGGCCGCAACATCGTCGCCTCCACGCGCCTCTATGGCGGCACGATCACCCAGTTCAGCCAGACCTTCAAACGCTTCGGCTGGTCGGCCACCTTCGTGGACTTTGACGATCTCGACGCCGTGAAGGCCGCGATTGACGACGACACGCGCGCCATCTTCTGCGAGACCATCGCCAACCCGGGCGGCTATATCACGGACCTCGACGCGATCACCGAAATCGCCGACGGAGCCGGCATCCCCTTGATTGTCGACAATACGACAGCCACGCCCTATCTCTGCCGCCCGATCGAACATGGCGCGACGCTGGTTGTTCATTCGCTGACGAAATACATGACCGGCAATGGCACGGTGACCGGCGGCGCGATTGTCGATTCCGGAAAATTCGACTGGTCAGCCTCTGACAAATTCCCGTCCCTGTCGCAGCCAGAACCGGCCTATCACGGCCTGAATTTCCACGAGACATTCGGCCCCGCCGCGTTCACCTTCCACGGCATTGCCATCGGCCTGCGCGACCTCGGTATGACGCTCAACCCGCAGGCGGCGCATTATACGCTGATGGGCATCGAGACGCTCTCCATGCGGATGGAGAAACACATTGCAAACGCCAAGAAGATTGCCGCGTGGCTGGAAGGTCATGATGCGGTTGCTGGTGTCACCTATGCCGGGCTCGACTCCTCGCCCTACAAGGATCGCATCCCGAAAATCTGCCCGAAAGGGGCTGGCGCGCTGTTCACGGTCCAATTGAAGGGCGGCTATGAAGCCTGCACGAAATTTGTCGGCGGCCTGAACCTGTTCAGCCATGTCGCAAACCTCGGCGACGCGCGCAGCCTGGTCATCCACCCGGCCTCGACCACGCACCGCCAATTAACCGAAGAACAGCAGATCGCCGCTGGCGCCGCGCCCAACACGGTCCGCCTCTCCATCGGCATCGAAGACGCCGACGATTTGATCGCGGATCTGGATCAGGCGCTGAAGGCTTAAGACACGCCTATGCACCAAAAGAAAAGGCGTCCCATTTGGGGCGCCTTTTTTAAGCGGACGAGTTACATCAAGGCATTAACGTCCGGAAACACATGATGAATATAGGGGCGCAATGGGTGTCGTTTCGGCAGGCCCAGTGCGTAGTCAACTGATCGGAACACTCCTGACCATTCGAGCGATGAGTTCGGTCCATTCATGTCTTCGTCATTGATAAAGCTGACGAAGAGAAGATGAGCATCAACGTTGTGAGCCCTCAAAAAGTCCAAATGCGCTATACGATTTGTATACTGAAAGAAAACTTTCGTCCAATCGGATCCCTCACGCGCCCCAAGTCTGGCGGAAACGCTGTCGAGAGCGGCACGAATCTTCGTCAACGAACGCTCTGAAGCTTGCGACGCGGGCGAGAAAAATTCGTCAATATGTGCCTTGGCTTCCACCAAGATTGGCTTGTCACCCATGAGTCCTAGTGCGTCCCATTGAGGACCGCCTCTTGGCCAGAAATCCGCCAACGCCGTCTTGAGATGCCCCTGCCCTATGACATCCAGAAAAGCAGCATCTCTGTACTCAGCGAAATCATCTACACGTAGTGGCGATACCCAACGAATGTCCCCTGAAAGTGAAACAGGACGAAGCATCGCTCCGTCCTGTTCAATTGCTCTTTGCAGCCACTTCAGGCTTCCGCGAGTTCCCTCTGGTTGGGCCACTCGCACGGGAGGCTAGGTATCCAGGAAGCTGCGCAGTTTGCGGCTGCGGCTTGGATGCTTCAGTTTGCGGAGCGCCTTGGCTTCGATCTGGCGGATGCGTTCACGGGTCACCGAGAATTGCTGGCCGACTTCTTCCAGTGTGTGATCCGTGTTCATACCGATGCCGAAGCGCATGCGCAGCACGCGTTCCTCACGCGGCGTGAGCGAGGCGAGCACGCGCGTCGTCGTTTCGCGCAGATTCGACTGGATCGCGGCGTCGACGGGCAGAAGCGCCATCTTGTCCTCGATGAAGTCGCCGAGGTTTGAATCCTCGTCGTCGCCAATCGGCGTTTCCAGCGAGATAGGCTCTTTCGCGATCTTCAGAACCTTGCGGATTTTCTCCAGCGGCAAGCCCAGCTTCTCAGCCAGCTCTTCCGGGGTCGGCTCGCGGCCAATCTCGTGCAACATCTGGCGCTGTGTACGGATGATCTTGTTGATCGTCTCGATCATGTGCACCGGAATACGGATCGTGCGGGCCTGGTCCGCGATGGACCGGGTAATCGCCTGACGGATCCACCAGGTTGCATAGGTCGAGAATTTGTAACCGCGACGGTATTCGAATTTATCGACCGCCTTCATCAGGCCGATATTGCCTTCCTGGATCAGATCCAGGAATTGCAGGCCACGGTTGGTGTATTTCTTCGCGATGGAGATCACGAGGCGCAGGTTGGCCTCGACCATTTCCTTCTTGGCGATGCGCGCTTCGCGTTCGCCCTTCTGCACCGTCTGCACGATGCGGCGGAAATCATCGATCGGAATACCGATTTCCTGCGCGATTTCAGAAATGTTGTCGCGGGACTCGGTGATCTCGGCTTCCTTGCCTTCGGCAAAGCGCTTCCACTTGGCCGACTGGCCTTTAACAGCCTCGATCCAGTCCGGCTCCAGCTCGCGGCCGAAATAGTTCTCGAGGAATTCCTTGCGCGGCACGCCATAGGCATCGCCCATGCGCATCAGCTTGCCTTCCATGCCCATCAGCTTCTTGTTGATGGCATAGAGCTGTTCGACCAGCGCTTCGATCCGGGCATTGTTGATGTGGATCGTCTTCAGGTTTTCGACGATCGAGTTTGACAGCGAGTCATACTCTTCCTGAGCCTTCGGCGTCAGGTCCTTGCCTTCGAGGCGGCGGTTGACGAGCTTGTCCTGCAGCTTGCGGTATTTCGCAAAATCGTCGGCGATCTCGTCCAGTTTGGCCAGAACGCCATCGCGCAGTTCGGCTTCCATGGCGGACATGGACATTGCCGCAGCATCATCCTCGTCCTCGTCGTCATCATCGTCTGAGGATTCTTCGCCTTCGGCTTTCGCCTCGTCCGCTTCGTCTTCTTCTTCCTTGGGCTTTGGCTCAGGCGGCGGGTTTTCCGCGCCATAGGTGGCCTCAAGGTCGATCAGGTCACGCAGCAGGATGCGCTCGTTCACAAGCTCGTCGCGCCAGACCATCATGGCTTCGAAGGTCAGCGGGCTTTCGCACAGGCCGCGGATCATCGCATCACGTCCAGCCTCGATGCGCTTGGCAATCGCGATCTCACCTTCACGCGACAGCAGCTCAACAGCGCCCATTTCGCGCAGGTACATGCGGACCGGATCATCGGTGCGGTCAGAACCGCGCGCATTGCCCTTCTTGGCAACGACTTTCTTGTCTTCAATCTTGGTGAGCGCCTTGCCTTCGGCTTCGGCTTCTTCTTCGCTCTCGACCACTGCAATGCCCTGCTCGGAGATCTGGGACATCACGTCCTCGATCTGGTCGGAGGTCATTTCGTCATTGGGAAGCAGAGCGTTGATTTCGTCATGCGTGATGAAGCCGCGCTTCTGAGCGCGCTTCAGGACTTTCTTGACGTCGGTCGCATTGAAATCGACCAGGCCGTTTTCATTGTCCTTGTCGTCATCACGGTCGCCATCGCCGGAGACGTTCTTTTTCTTGGTGGCTGTTGCCATTCAAATCTCTCCTGTGAGGACCCCGACTGCGCTTGCCGAGAACTCTCCCAAAATAATACCTGCCTGTTAGCTTTCGCTGACTGTTCCTGCTGCCTCGTACATGCGGTCCCGCAGGACCGTTCGGTTCTCAACGAGCTGAAGACGCCTGTGCCATATACATGACGGCAGGGTCGATCCCTTGCACGCAGCATCCATGCCACGGTCAAGAGCAGGCTCGTGTGAACGTCCGTCTTCCAGAAATTGCTCGATGGCCGTTGGCCAGTCCTTTGCCTCGGGTTCAAAAACCGCGTTCAGAGGCAGATGAGGATAGTGTTTGAGCAGTTTGTCAGCGCGCATGTTCCCTGCTTACAGTAAATGGGCATGGATTGCGTTGCGGTCAATAGGTTTTCCTGCGTTTGAAGCCGCGATGCCTAATTGCTGGAGCCATCTGGCTTGAACCAGGGGTTCTTCTCTTCGAACTGTTTCCAGAAATCGCCGATATTCGCCTTGCCCATCGCCTTTTCCTGCTGATCGACCAGAACACGCTCCTCATAGGCCTTGCGCTTCTCGGCCACCAGTCGACGTTTCAATTTGAGACGCCTCACTTCGTCATCCGCAGATGGGGCGGTATCGACCGGGATGAACACCTCGATCGCAGCTTTCCAGGACCGGTAGGCCGGATCGTCAACATTGATCCGCGACACCTGCGTCATGTCGATCTGGGAGACTTCCCGCTCATGCCCCTCCCGCGCCAGCAATTCCAATACGGCGTCGAAAGTCAGCTCCCTGTTTTCGATCAGGAAATCAACGAGCAGGTCGCGCAACCGGTTGGACATTACATTGCGGAAATCCGCCGCGATCAGCGTCTCTTCCATCCCGGACAAGATTGCAGGACTGGCAATGGCCTGCATCAGCAACAGCACACCGGGGCTCTGTTTGCCGCCGGTTTGCGGACCTGTTGATGGGCTTCCTCCATAGGGGGACGCGCCGCCCTGCCCCCGTCCTCCGGGCTTGCCCTTGGTAAAGGAACTCTGCCGTTTGGCCTGACGGATCTGCCAGAAATGATCCTTCATGCGCGCGCGCAAGTCACGCTCATAGGCCGCCTTGACGCCGGGATGCTTGATCTGGGCTGCAGCCTGCATCAGCCGCGCCTCCAATCCGGCCTGACGTTCCGGCGTATCCAGCGGTTCGGCATCGCGCTCGCGCAGCCAGAGCAGTTCCGACAGGGCGATTCGCCCGTCCAGTGCTTCGCCCATCGCCATCGGTCCACGCTCGCGGATCAGGTCATCCGGATCCATACCGTCTGGCAACAGCACGAAGAACAAGGACCGGCCTGGCTCGACATGCGGCAGCGCGCGGTCAACGGCGCGATAGGCGGCGCCAAGACCAGCCCGGTCACCATCGAAACACAATACCGGCTCCGGGCCAGCGCGCCAGAGCAGGCTGATCTGCTCCTCGGTCAGCGCCGTGCCAAGAGGGGCAACCGCCTGTCCGAAACCGGCTTCGGTCAGTGCGATGGCGTCCATATAGCCTTCGCAGACAATCAGGCCGCCGCCTTCGCCATGCCCCAGTGCTTCACGGGCCGCCTTGTAGCGGTAGAGCACGCGAGATTTGTGAAATAGCGGCGTGTCGCCGGAATTGAGGTATTTCGGCTTCGCGTCCGGCGTCAGCCCGCGACCGCCAAAGGCGATGATTCCGCCCCGGCTGTCAGGAATCGGAAACATGAGTCGGCCCCGGAACGCATCATAGGGCTCTCCCCCCTTGTCGCTTTCCTTGGTCAGGCCTGCTTCCAGAATCTCGGCGGCGGTGAACCCTTCGGCCTTCAGGTGCGCGCTCGTCTTGCGCCAATCATCCGGCGCATAGCCCAGCCTGTGGCGCTTCCAGGCCGCGGGCTTCAATCCCCTGCCCTCAAGGTATTCGCGCGCCGCGGCGCCTTCGGACGATTGCAGTCGTTCTTCGAAATACGACGCGGCTGCTTCACAGACTTCCTGCAACCGTTTGCGATGGTCATAGGCTTCGGCGGCACGCGGATCGGACTTCGGCAATTCCATGCCGGCCTCTTCGGCCAGCTTCTCAACCGCTTCCATGAAGGAGAGCCGCTCGGTCTCCATTACGAAACTGATGACATCACCACCCATGCCGGACGAAAAGCATTTGAAGATGCGCTTCTGGTCGTTGACGTAGAAGCTCGGTGTCTTCTCGGCCGTGAACGGCGACAGCCCGACCCATTCCTTGCCCTTCTTGGTCAGCTTCACCTTGCGGCCGATCACATCCGAAGGCCGGATACGGGCCTTCAGTTCATCGACGAAGCCATCAGGAATGCGGACAGGGGAACTCATAGCGGCGCAGTGTAGCCTCAATGGGGAATTGGGGGAACGCTCCCCTGCCTGCTGAGGAACCGGAATTGCACAAAAAAGGCCCCGCGCGAGCGGGGCCTGATCTTGATGCCAAAGGAAATGGCTTAGTCGATGTCAGCCGTGAAACCCAAAGCACTGTTGAATTCCTGTTCGCTCAGGTCGATGACGATCTCGCCATCGCTGTCGCCTTGGGCAACCATGATTTTCGATGGATCGATCAGGAAGCGTTTGTCCGTCACAGCTTCGACGATGCCATCAGACACAACAGCATACTTGGCCTGGCCGTCTGTCTTCATGATCAGGTCTGTGACGCGCACATCCTTGTCATTGAAAGCCAGATTGATGTTCGTGCCAGTCAGCTCTGACGCAAGACGATAGTCGTTCATGCCATTCTGCTCGAACTCCTGGAGGTCATCCAGCATTTCCTCGGTCAGATCCATACGCGCAGCAGGTTCACCTTCCTCGTCGAACCAGATTGAGGCTTGCTCGAATGACACGGCGTGCAGATCACCGGCAAAACCATCACGAATGATCAGCATTGGTTCCATCGTACCCGACGCCAGCATGACATCTTCAACTTCGCCAACTTCCTCGCCATTGGAGTCCATGACTTCTTCGCCGATCAGCTCAGATGTGAGGAATTCGCCAGATGTCAGTACATAGTCGTCGCGGTCAGCCTCGGCCATATTGGTCTCGGTCGTCGCATCGCCGTAAACATCATTTTCGGTGTCGAACTCGCCATCATAGGTCGCGGTCTCGGTCATCGCCGTTGTATCGGTCTCAGCGGTCTGTGTGTGGGTATCAGCGCCCGAACAGGCCACAACACCCATCATCAGGGCAGCCGCACTCGTAGTCAGAAAAAGCCGTTTCATTTCAAAGTCCTTTCGTTGTGATCAATGCACAACCAACGGACCTCTAGCGGCCTTTGTTCCAACCTTTCGCAGAATTAACCAGCTGGGCCATCGGCTATTTTGCCGACGCCTTGTTCGATGTCAGCGCCTTGCGCATGACCTTGCCGGCGGTGCCGGATTCGATCTTTCCGGGATAGCGCTGTTTCAGGGCCGACATGCATCGACCGATATCCTTCAGTTTGCTGGCGCCGAGGTCTTCAACCACTTCTTCAACAGCCTCTTCAAGCGCCTTCGTACAGAGCGGCTCAGGCAGGAATTTGCGGATAATCTCGATTTCTTCGCGCTCACGAATGGCATCTTCGATACGGCCGGCATCATCATGCTCGTCGGCTGCTGTTTCGCGCTGGGCGATCATGATTTCGAGCACGTTACGCACGTCGGCATCCGGACAGCCTTCGCTGTCGCCACGCCCACGGGCGCACACATCACGGTCACGAATGGCCGCATCAATCAGGCGCAGCGTCGACAGGCGGGTGGTACAGCCACCGTCCTTTTCGCGCTCGGCATGCAATGCCTGCGCAACGCGCGCTTTAAGCGTCATCATGTCAGATTTATCTTCGTGGCCCATTCAAAATACGCCTTTCACACCAGCAACGTTCGTCTATGCTTGACGTTGCAGGGACTCAGTCCCATTACCCGGAAAAATGTCGGCGGAGAGAGTTAACCGTCTGACAACGATCCCGGAAGGCCAGCCAAATATGTCCGAACAAAGCAAAAAGCAAGCCAGCTCAACCGCCACGGGAGCTATCGCCTTGTCTGACGGCACTATTTTCTTGGGAAAAGGTGCAGGTGCCGAGGGCGTACACGTCGGTGAGCTCTGTTTCAACACAGCCATCACAGGCTATCAGGAGATCCTGACAGACCCCTCCTACTCATCGCAGATCGTGCTCTTCACCTTCCCGCATGTGGGCAATGTCGGCGCAAATGCTGATGATCACGAGGAATCCTCGCTTCCCGGCGCGAATGGGGCCTGCGGCACGATTTTCCGCGAGCCGATCACAGCGGCGTCCAACTGGCGGTCTGGCGAGGAATTCGGCGACTGGCTGACCCGCCGCAATATTGTTGCCCTGTCAGGCGTCGACACCCGCGCCATCACGCGCATCGTGCGCGAGCAAGGCATGCAGAAAGCTGCAATTTGCCACAAGCAGGACGGTAATATCGACCTTGATGCGCTCATTGAGGCTGCCCGCGCCTGGAACGGCCTGGAAACTGCTGACCTTGCCGCAGATGTAGATACAGATGCGCCTTTCGAGAATGCTCAGCGCCTGTGGCAGGTTTCCGGCGGCTATAGCGACATGGCCGACGCCAAACACCATGTCGTCGTTGTTGATTTCGGCGTAAAGAAGAACATCCTGCGCAATCTGGCCCAGACTGGCATCCGCACCAGTGTCGTGAATGGCGATGCCACCGCGGACGAGATTTTCGCCCTTAATCCCGATGGTGTGGTCTTTTCCAACGGTCCCGGCGACCCCGCCGCGACGATTGCCCGTTCCGGCGACATGATCCGCGCAGTCATCAACAAGGGCCTGCCAATTCTCGGCATTTGCCTTGGCCATCAACTGCTCGCCCTCGCACTTGGCGCCAAGACCATGAAGATGGCTCAGGGTCACCATGGCGCAAACCACCCGGTAAAAGACCTGGTCACCGGCAAGGTCGAGATTGTGTCGATGAATCATGGCTTCACAGTAGACCCGTCCACGCTGCCTGAGGGGGTCGAGGAGAGCCATCGCTCACTCTTTGATGGCACCAATTCTGGCCTCGCCGTGAAAAACCGCCCGATCATTTCCGTACAGCATCATCCGGAAGCCAGTCCCGGCCCCCAGGACAGCTTCTACCTGTTCCAGCGCTTTGCGGACCTGATGGCCGCGCACAAGTCCTGATACCGGCCACCGCGACCGACATTCCGGCCCAGCATGGACGCTCCCCTTCCCCTACCGGGTGACAACCGTCTCGGCTGCGTCGCCGCAGACCTCGCAAGCCAGGGCTGGTCATGGCAGCCGGGCTTGCTGCCAGATACCTTGCTGGCCGCCATGCGCGCAGAGATTCAGAGACTGGACGCAGACGCCACACTGGCCCCGGCCGGAATCGGGCGCGATGATGACTTTCAGGTCGACCGCTCCATCCGCAAGACACGCATCACATGGCTTGATGGCTCCAGCGCCGCCCAATTGACCTTTGCCGAATGGGCTGAACACTGGCGGGAGTTTCTCAACCGCACCCTTCTGCTTGGCCTGTTCGAGTTCGAAGCCTGCTACGCCGTCTATCCGGAAGGGGGCTTCTATGATCGCCATCTCGATAGTTTCGAAGGCGCGAAAAATCGGATCGTGTCGATTGTGGTCTACCTGAACGAGGCTTGGAGCGTAGACGATGGTGGCGCGCTGCTGGTCTGGCCTGAAGGGGCGAGAGATGAAGCCTCTCCCGTTGCCTGCATTGTCCCAGAAGGCGGCGGGGTGGTGTTCATGCTGTCGGAGACAATCCCGCATGCCGTCGAGCCAACAGCGCGTCTGCGCTATGGCATTGCAGGGTGGTGGCGCGTAAATCCCACGATAAATGGGCTCGCGATCCCGCTGGACTGAGCGACGGCCAACTGAATCAGGACAATTTCCGCAATAGGTGTTCAATCGTGTTGTAGATCGACTCGACTGTTACACCCGGCACTTGCCGGCTGAGCGCGACGCCCGCCCCATTCAACGCCCCCTGCAGGATGATTGCAGAAGATGCCGCATTTTCGGTCGCTATAGCCCCCTGTTGGACAAGGTATTGGACGCCAACCCGCACACTTTTCTGGCTGAGGTCAAAGTCAGCCTCATACCAGTCCCGTCCCAGTGCCGCACGACCATCGATCAGCACAATCCTCTGATAGTCGGGCCGCGCGGCCCACTCCAGATACCGGCGCGCGCCAGCGAGCATTGCCGAATATGGATCGCCCGGAGACCGGCCCTCCGCGGCGGCCGCCTGCGTGTCCTGGTTCATTTCCTGTTGCAAGGTTCGCCAGACCTCATAATAGAGCGCCTGCTTGTTCTCGAAATGATGGAACAGGGCACCCTTGGTGATCCCCGCATCTTCCACAATACTTGAGAGACTCGCTTCAAATCCTTCATCGGTAAAACGTTGCCGCGCCGCGCTCAGAATGGCTGAGCGTGTCTCACTGGCCTTTTTGGATCGACGGTTGGACATGTTTAGCTTTTCGGTTGTCGATCTAACATACCAGTGGTATGTAAAATTACCAATGTGGAGGCTCGAGAACGGTTCGTTCCCGATAAGGTACCACCAACTAGACACCAGGCTGGGTGGCATTCCGATACTGCATTGCCAAAGTGGGACGCGGGACGGTTACGGAAACGGGCAGACTGCCTGACGCCGTAACCGTCTTTCCACTTGTCGGCACAGGTCGTCACTTCCGGCAATCATCCCCCCGCACAATCTGTAATAAACACTACAGGATCGAAAGGGTTTTGCAAGTCGTTTGCAAGGACTGGCGTCCACCTGTCATGTAAAAGGCGACGGGCCTGCTTGGAGGCAGGCCCGTCTCAACTATCCATCAACTTGTGAGGTAGAACTACTCGTTCCGCTCAAAGCGAACAGAACTGGTTTCGATGGCACTATCCTTAACAAAGCCGGGCTGACCACTGCCCAAACTGAGGATGGCTTCGGTGCCCTGCGGTGTGACGAACTTCCCATCGATCGCGTAGTAGCCAATGCGCTCTGCCGATAGCGTAAGGCTGACAGTTTGGCTTTCTCCAGGGGCAAGTTCCACGACCTCGAACGCCACCAGCTCGACCTGGGGAATGGCGGCGTGCGCCCGGTCTTGATGCTGGATATAGGCCTGCACCACTTCCCGGCCGGGCATGTCGCCCGTATTTGTCACAGTCACGCTGACCGGCAGAGGCTCTGAAGCGTCATGCGTCTCCGGCACCGACAGGCCGCTATAGTCGAAGCTGGTATAAGAGAGGCCGTGGCCGAATGGATAGAGCGGCTCGCCCTCGTAATATTTATACGTCCGGTTCGCCATCGAATAGTCGCCAAAGTCCGGCAGATCATCGACTGACTTGTAGAAGGTCACCGGCAGCCGGCCCGACGGGCTGAATTCGCCCCAGAGCAGGTCTGCAATGGCCTTGCCCGCCTGCTCCCCCGGATAGAAGGCCTGCACGATGGCCGGCAAATTCTCGTTCTCCCAATTCAGCCCCATCGCCGAGCCGGAGAAGTTCACCATCACGACAGGCTTGCCCGTGGCGTGCAGCGCTTTCAGCAAAGTCTCCTGGCTTTCCGGCAGCTTGATATGCGTGCGGTCACCGCCGAGGAAGCCATCGAGCTCGACGCCCATTTCCTCGCCTTCGAGATTGGCATCAATGCCGCCGAAGAACAGGATCACGTCTGCATCTTCTGCCGCCGCCATGGCTTCGGCTTTCAGGTCACGGGAAACATCTGTCCAGTTGAGATAGGCGTATTTGTCCAGCTGGTCGCGCGGCCAGCCACTGTCGAATTTCAGCACCATACGGACCGAATAGGCTTCACCTGCCTGCATTTCGACGCCGTCCATCTCACCGACTGCTTCCCCATTGATCTCGACCTCACTCCAGCGCGAAGGCTGGAAACGATAGACGCCATCAGCTTCGGGTACGATCACGCCGTCCCACGTCGCGCTGAATTCGTCATTCAAACCGCCTGTGCTGGGGGTGCGGTCCCAGTAGAAGTCGATCTTCTCTTCGACCTGTTCCAGCGTCGGCTCGCCTTCGAGCGTCTTGTTGGGATAGTAGGCAGCCTTCACGCCCGGCACGAGATTGCCGTCGGCATCCTCATGGAACAGAGCGGAAGCAGGCACAGGCTTGTAGTTGGAGTAATTGTCGCCCGCGATGGTCGAGCCGACTGCATAGGTGACGTTCTCGGCACCGATCTTTTCCTTCACGCCTTCCAGCGCCGTAACGGGCTGGGTTGGGCGGCCATAATAGTTTGCCACCAGCGTCCACCAATTGTCGGCATTCGGACCGATCACGGCAAC
This sequence comes from Hyphomonas sp. UBA3195, assembly GCF_002366485.1. Classification (NCBI taxonomy): domain Bacteria; kingdom Pseudomonadati; phylum Pseudomonadota; class Alphaproteobacteria; order Hyphomonadales; family Hyphomonadaceae; genus Hyphomonas; species Hyphomonas sp. UBA3195. The sequence continues at coordinate 28,054 of NZ_DEXB01000037.1, read as the reverse complement.
CTTGGTCTCGGGCGCCAGCGGCAAGATGCCGTCATTCTTCAACAGGACAAGGGACTGGCGCGCTGCCTGCTCAGACAGGGCAATGTGTTCGTCACTCGCCACGATATCGAGCGGCGTATCGGCCCACGGCACCAATGCCGGATCATCGTACATGCCAAGACGGAACAGTGCAGTGTAGAGCCGCTCAACCGACTGGTCGATGGTGGCCTCATCGATCAGGCCCTGTGCCACGGCGTCTGGCAAGGCATCCATCTTGTTGCCTTCGCCATCCCCGCAATTGAGGTCGGTTCCCATCTTCACCGACAGGGCTGCTGCTTCGGCGCGCGTATCAACATAGTCATGCGCCGCATAGGGCGCTTCGCCTGCCTCATGTTTCGCTTCGTCATAATAGAAGTCGCCAATCGCGCCGCAGTCGGAAACCACATAGCCGTCGAACTTCAATTCATCGCGTAGCAAATCCACCATCAGCCGTTCGCTGCCACAGGCTGGCGCACCCCAGACGGCGTTATAGGCGCACATGACCGAGCCGACATCTGTCTCGTCGAACGCCATCTTGAAGGCCGGCAGATAGGTTTCCCAGAGGTCGGCATCGGAGGCATGATAGTCATCGCGGTGGCGCGACGGCTCAGGGCCGGAATGGACGGCGTAATGTTTCACTGTCGCAATGGCTTTCAGGTATTTATCGTCATCGCCCTGGATGCCGTTGACGAAATTCACAGCCATGCGGCCCGTCAGGAACGGGTCTTCGCCATAGGTTTCCTGACCCCTGCCCCAGCGCGGGTCGCGGAAGATGTTGATGTTCGGCGACCAGAAGGTCAGCCCGCCATACATGGCGTAGACATCTTCAGAGGCATAATAGTGATGCTTGGCGCGGCCCTCGTCGGAAATCGTCGTGGCGATCTCAAGCATCAGGTCTTCGTCCCAGGTCGAGGCCAGGCCAATTGCCTGCGGGAAGACGGTTGCGTGCCCTGCGCGCGCGACCCCGTGCAGGGCCTCGTTCCACCAATTGTATTCGTGCAGACCAAGGCGCGGAATGCCGGCAGCCTTGTCATACATTTGGGCGGCTTTCTCTTCCAGCGTCATGCGGCTGACGAGATCCCTGGCGCGGGCTTCCGGGCTCAGGGACGCGTCCATATAGGGCAAGATTACCGGCGCCGTCTCGGCCGTGGTCTCCACCAGCTCAGCAGGCGTTTCCCGTGCGTCCAGACTCGCGCACCCGGTCAACAGTGCGATGGATGCCGTAGCCCCCAGAAGATTGAATTTATTCAGAATTTTATGCCGCTGCATAGCCATGCCGGTCTCCCTGTGACGTTTCTCAGGGGCGGCGACCATGCGCATACACCCCCTTATTGGGGCGTATTGTTGCACGCTAACATTTTTTACGCCAGACGCTTTTTTTGGCTTTTTTACCTGTGGTCAGACCGGCTTCAAAGTCTTCGGATCGAGCCCGCCCATCCGGCAGACTTCCTTCCATTCATTCGGTTTCACAGGCTGAACCGACAGGCGAAATGACGTGACCAGACTCATGTCTTCCAGCTTCGGATTGGCCTTCACGTCTTTCAGCTTCACGGGCTTGGGCATGTCGGCCAGCGCGCGCAGATACACACAGTCCCAACGCTCATCATCTGTCGTGGAATCGGGTGCACTCTCGGCAGAAACTTCCACCACGCCCACGACTTCCAGTCCCTTGTTGGAGTGATAGAAGAAGGCCCGGTCGCCAATCTTCATGTCGCGCATGAAATTGCGGGCCTGATAATTGCGGATGCCGGACCATTCCTCGCCCTCATCGCCCTTGGCCTTTTGCTCGTCCCAGCTCCACGCGTCGGGTTCGGATTTGAACAGCCAGTATTTCATTTATCCTGCCTCGTCTTTTCTGCTGCGTTTGGAAGTAACCGGATTCAGGCTGGCGTCCAGTGCAGCCCGAACCAGACGATCATAGATTGCCCAGCCTTTATAGTGTGCCATGGCCGGATCAACACTCTGCCAGGCCGATGCAAAAGCCTCTGCATGGTGCGACATCGAGATCGCTGCGCGCAGCGGATCAATCACGATACGGATGGTAAAAAGCAACGCGCCCGTCTCGGGCAATTTCCGGATCGTCTGGCGTTCCACGCGCAGGTGCAGCTGGTCCAGCGCGTCTGCCTCTTGCATTGCCTGCGCGCGTGCTTTCAGGGGCGCAGAGCTGGGCGTGAACCGCTCATCCCCTGGCTGGACCGACCAATTGCACCGTTCCAGCACGAGGCCCGGCCTGAGCCCATCAAAGATGCGAGAGATACGCGCCGCAAGGCCTGGGTCACCACCCGGCACCGGCGCGTGAAGTCCGCTAAGCGGCTTGCCAAACTTCTCGGCGAGGCTCCAATAGGTTGGCGTGCAGAGGCTCGCGGCCTTCAGTCTCCATAGCCCCTCAGCGTCACGCACCATGATGCAGAGATCATCCGAAACCATTGCGGAAGCCGCTTCCAGCGGAGTGGACCAGTCGCCAACTGCCGGACCGGTTGCTGCCAGTACAGTCGTCGCAGCCTCTGTCATTTCGGCGTCTGCGTTATGGGCTGCAAAGACGTCTGATCGGCGCGTTCGCATCAATTCACGTTTGGGGGCAAGCCACACCGCGGCCTCGGTGTCCGGCCACAACCAGGCTTCGGGGGCAATCGGCTTCAGTCCCGGCGCAATGCTGGGTGGCCCGTCCAGAAAAGGCAGATAGGGTGGTGCACGCATGCCTTGGTGTCAGACCGGAACCGCTGTGCCCCAGCTGACGAAGCCAGCCACTTTGGGCGTTGATGGCAGATACATCGTCTCAGCGCCTTCCAGCCGGAACCCGGCCGAGGCAAACATGGCCTCGGTATCGCGCGTCAGGTGGCAACCGCCCGCAAGCGGCTTCCACACAGGTTCGATCCGTCGCTGCCACTTCGACACGCCTTCATCGGGCGCAAGGCCATGTTCGGAGAACAGGATCTTGCCGCCGGGTTTCAGAACACGTCGCACTTCCTTCAGCGACGCCTCCCAGTCCGGAATTGTGCACAGGACGAAGGTTATGACGACCGTGTCGATGGAATCATCTTCCAGCGGAATGGATTCTGCTCCGGTCTGAAGAAAATCGATATGGTGGCCAATGCCGAGGCGTCCCGCTTCGCGGCGAGCCTTGTTGACCATCAATTCGGAAGGCTCCAGCGCATAGAGATGGTCGACCTTGTTGCCATCATAGAGCGCGAAATTCGTACCGGATCCTGCACCGATTTCCAGCACCTGGCCGGTGGCCTTCGGCACGACTTTCTCGCGCTGTTTCATGATCGGCTTGGTGCTGCAGGCACACGCTACAATGTGCGGGACAACGTAGCGATCCCACGGGTTCACTGACCCGGCTCCTCAGTGGAGGAATAGCCCGGGAAGCGCTGTTTCTGGATCAGCGTCTTGGTCGCCTCGGATGGGCGCGCAATGAGCGCGTCCTGAGAGATGTTCACAACATACTCAAACCGGTCGCCCATGGGCTGGTAAGTGGCCGAGCCGTACTGCGCGTCAATGCCGAACCGCCCGCCCTGCTCCTCGGCCAGGCGATGCACATCCAGCCCCGGATTGGTTGCCAGGGCGATCCCATTGGTTGTCGCCTCGGTCACTGAATCCGGTGTGAAGCGGCGCGACATGCGGCCTTCGATGAAGTCGAGCCGGTATATCGAGTCATATCCCAGCATATTGGCCATCGGCTTGAACTTGATGACCTGCGCACCGATCTCGAATTCGTTGCCGCGCAGCACTGGCTGGGCCCCATTGGCCTCAACCAGTTTGCGACCATCGGAAAATGTCAGATCCAGTGTGTAGGCATTAGCTTCGCCTTCGACCGCTTCAAACTTGATATTGGCGGCGTAGCGTTCCTTTGTCAGGCGCTTGTAGGTCTGCAGGTTGAGCCCGGCAAAGGCCACGACCCCCGCCAAAGCAAGCATTCCGGCGCCAAAGGTCAGGCGAACGGCACCAGAACCTGCTTTCAGGCGTGCCAGTTTTCCAAAACCTGCAAACAGCAACATCAGACCGATCACGGCCGCAATTGCTGGCAAAATCCACCAGATCAGTCCCATACACCACACCTCCTGATAACAGGTCCGGATTGGCCCCGCCTTCCACCTGCCAATGACTATAACATCTTCTTAACGATTGTTTAGCGCATCCCGCAGCCGTCAGTTCCCTCGCAAGCCTCACCTGACTGCAAGCTGAATATACCAATCTGCTCTACAGCTGCCCGGCCAGCAAGAGAAAGTCCAAAGCCCCCTGCCCAGCCCGGATAAATCCTGCTAACCGCCAAAGCATGTCCTTTCGCGATTTCATTCTCCTGTTCGCCGTGTGCCTTGTCTGGGGCCTCAACATCGTCGTCACGCGATGGGTTGTGGCCGATATCGGTGTGCCGCCGATTTTCTTCGCGGGCATCCGCTTTGCCGGAGTCGCCCTGCTGCTGCTCGCATTCCTGCGGCCAAAGCCCGAAGACCTGAAAATGCTGTTCCTGATCGCCATGTTCATTGGCGCGGTACACTTCTCTCTCCTCTTCATGGGATTGCAGAATGCCGAAGCGTCCGCGGCCTCGATCACCGGCCAATTGGGCGCGCCCTTCTCGACATTGATGAGCATGGCATTTCTCGGCGAAACCATCGGCTGGCGGCGCGGCCTCGGCATCATGCTGTCCTTTGCCGGCGTTGTGCTGATCGCATTCGACCCGGCCAGTTTCACCATCTCCATCGGACTGGTCTACATCACCATCGCTGCCTTTGTCGGCTCGGTGGGCGGCATCCTGATGAAGCGTATGGCCCCGATCAAGGCATTGCGCCTGCAGGCTTGGGTCGGCCTGTTCAGCTTCGCCCCGCTCCTGATCACGTCCAGCATGATCGAGACAGGCCAGTTGGAGGCCTTGTCACGCGGCGGATGGCAGCTGGCCGTGGCCTGGCTGTTCGCCGTGGTCGGCGTGTCCATTTTTGGCCATGGCGGTTTTTATACGCTGATCAAGAAATATGACATCTCGCTGCTCTCGCCGCTCACCCTGATGACGCCCGTCTGGGGCGTCGTGTTCGGCATCGTCCTGCTGAACGAACCCATCACGGCACGCCTGATACTCGGTTCCGTCATCTCGCTGTCTGGCGTGTTTGTCATCGCCGTGCGCCAGAACAAGACCCTGCCGGATGCGGCCATCGTCAAGAAAATGGGATCCGGAGGCAGCTGATGGACATCACGCAAACGCCGAGTCCGAACTTCAACATGCGCAAGCACAAGCTCGACATGCTGGTCCTGCACTATACCGGAATGGCGACCGGCGAAGAGGCCCTGGAGCGCATGTGCGACCCGGCCGCCGAAGTCTCTGCCCATTACATGGTCTGGGAGGATGGCCGCATCACCCAGCTGGTCGATGAGGACAAGCGCGCCTGGCATGCAGGCGTCGCCAGCTGGCAGGGGCAGCAGGATCTCAACTCCCGTTCCATCGGCATCGAGATCGTCAATGGCGGGCATGACTTCCCCTTGCCCGATGGCGGCCTGCCACCCTATCCGCGCCCGCAAATCCATGCCCTGCTGGATCTCGTCCACGACATTCTCGGTCGCCACGATATTCCAGCCACGCGCATCCTCGGTCATTCCGACATCGCGCCCCTGCGCAAGCAGGACCCCGGAGAGCATTTCCCGTGGGAACGGCTCGCCCGCGCCGGCATCAGCCTGTGGCCGGAATTCGACGGCACGACGAAAGAGACCATCGGCAAAGGGCTCGAACGCGGCACCTCCGGCTCCAGCGTCTGGCGTCTCCAGACCATGCTGTCAGAAATCGGCTATGGCTTCGACGTGACCGACATCTATGGCGAGACCTGCGAGAAGGTGATCACCGCCTTCCAGCGCCGCTGGCTGCCAGAGCATGTCACCGGGCAAGCCGACCTCAATACGCTGCGCCGCATTGGCGTCATTCACGCGCTGTTTACGGCCTGAGACTCAACCGCTTCGATCTCTTCATCCTCATCTTCCGCAATCACCTCTTCCCGCTGCATACGTGCGGCCCATTCGACCGCCAGCGCTGCGCCAAACAGAAGCGCCGAAACCGACACTGACAACCAGATGAAGCCAAGGATCACCGAAGCCAGCGCACCATAGAATGTGTCGAGCGCACTGAATTTGAGGTAGAGGTGATAGCCCCAGGTCGCGACCAGCCAGGCCAGTGCGCCAGCCGCAGCCCCCATTGCCTTGGCCCGGTGCCCCTTCACCCGCCCGTGCAGGGACAGGGCAATAATCAGATAGAACACCGCAAAACAGGCGATCCCCTTCCCCAGCCACAGGGTGGAGGCAATGTCCGATACGGTCTGCGCCAGTTCGAACGCAATATAGCCTTCCCGCTCGGTGATCAGCGACAGGATCAGTTGCAGCGCGCCCAGGATCCAGACCGACAGGATAAGCAGCGCCGTCATCAGGATCGATACGCCCTGGAAGCGGATAATCCGTGTGCGCCGTTCACTGCCTGCCACCATGCGGATGCCGGTAATCGCAGCCTTCGCGCCTGAGCTTGCGGTGTAAAACACCACAATCACCGCCAATAGCGCGCGAAAGGTTACGCCCTGCGGCGTGGACTCATGGATCACATCAAGGTCGGCCTTGCTGAGCGGGGCCACGGCTGAGACCAACACCTGATCGACCGTATCGCCCAGTTGGCGGCTGAGATCTGCCGGTAGCAGCGCAAACAGCAAGGTCAGGGTCAGATAGACAATCGGAAAGATGGAGAACAAGGCATAGAAGCTGATCCCACCGGTCACGATCCGCACTTCCGGCTTCGACAGGCGGACAATGGCGCACCAGAGCGGCGAGATCACCCAGTGGCGGACCGGCTGGGGCACAGGCAGCTTCTTGATCCACTTCAGCATACAGCCTCCATTGGTGAGACCTTCCATATGGAGCAATTCGCGTCCCCGTCCCACCTTTTCCCTATCTGGTCCTTTCCGGCCCCTTGCCGGACAGGGACACATTACGCTATGACCCCCGCATTCCTCGTATTGCCGCGGCTGCTGACCCGCACAGTATGAGGATCACCACCATGACACACCCACAGGATCGTGGGGCGCGTCGGCGCATCAATCGCCACCGCCCGGACACATACCTTTCCCGCAGCCAGCGGATCGACCGCTATGGCGTTGAGAAGCAATGGAAACACCTTTATGGGCGAAGCGTGAAACTTCGCCGCGCGCAACAGCTCGGAAAGCTGTGGCCCCGCCGCGAATGGGAGAAACTGATGGCCGAGGCCGACCCCGTAAACGTGTTGTTCGTCTGCTCGAAAAACCAGTGGCGCAGCCCCACTGGCGAGGCGATCTTCGCCAAAGCCGACGGCATTGCGACACGCTCTGCCGGCACCGCCCGCAGCGCACGGCGGCAGGTCTCGCTGGAAGACATTCGTTGGGCTGACCTTATCCTCGTGATGGAGGAAAAGCATGCCGCACGCCTCAAGGCCGATTTCCGTCAGGATATCCGGTTCAAACGCCTGCACGTGCTCGACATTCCGGACGACTACAAATTCATGGACACCGATCTGGTCGCACTGATCCGCACAGCAGCAGAGCCGCTGATTTTTGGAAACAGTTGACCCGTCAGACCATGCCCCCATCCGTCGGCAGGTCCAGCAGCAATCGCCCGGTCAATTCCCATGTCGCGGGGGCGGTCACGATATGCTGCGTCATCGCGTGCGCGTCGCGAAAGCGGCGCTGCAGATCAGAGGATTCGAACAGGGACGCGCCGCCGCCAAGGTCATACAGGGTACGGCAGATGTCTGCGCCGGTCCGCGTCATGTGCGTACACGCCATGCGCAAGGCTGCGCGGCGCTCGACCGGAATGCCTTCACCCGGCTTCACGCCAAGCGCGACGGCCCAGGTCTCGTCCAACTCCGCCATCATATAGGCGCGGGCTGCGCGCCACTGGGCCTCGGCCTCGGCAAAGCTCGCCTGAATAGTCTGGCGCTCGGCCAGCGTTTTCTTGCTGCCCTGACTCTTCTTGGCGCTGGCGAGATCCTTGAAAGCATCGAGGCTCGCCCGCGCATTGCCCATCGCCACGGCCGATACGCCCAACGACAACAGGCCAAAGGCCGGGAACGTATAGAGCGGCCCCGTTTCGCGGGGAACATCCGTAATCAGAGAAACAGACCGCGCCGCCGGCACGAAGATATTATCCACCGACAGATCGCCGCTACCAGTCCCTTTCAGGCCCATCACATGCCATGTGTCGTGCAGGGTCGCCTCGCTGGCCGGGAACACCATCATGCGTTGATCTGGCGCGCCGGATGGCAGGCGTTTCAGCTCGCCATCCTCGAACACCATGCAGCCACCCGCCAGCCAGCTGCAATTGGCTGAGCCGGAACCCCATTGCCAGCGCCCGCTGACACGATAGCCATCGCCTTCCACGTCAGCCCGGCCCATCGGCGCAAACACGCCGCCTGTGATCGTCAACGGGTCAGCATAGATTTCCGTCGCCATGTCCGGCGCCATATAGGCGGCGTTCATGGAGGTCGTGCAGGCAATCATGGAGCACCACCCGGCGCTGGCATTGGCGCGCGCGATCTGTTCAACGCCCTCGATGAATTCTCGCGCCGTCAACTCCAGCCCGCCATAGGTCTTTGGCGTCATCATGCGGAACGCGCCCCCCGCCGCCATCTTCCCGGCAAGGTCGGCAGGCAGCCGCCGCGCGTCTTCCATCTCGGCCGCCCGGTCGGCCAACTCCGGCGTCAGCGCGTCCAGAGCCGCCTGCAAGGTCTCGTAAGTCGTGATCTCGGTCATGGCTCACGCTACCCCAGCCTGCCTTCCCTTGCCCAGTCCTGACGTGGCGCGATGGCGGGCAGACGGGCGATCACCCGCCTTCAGCGACCGGTATCGGCACGGTCCGGCTCGCATCATTTGCGGCCTTCACCGTATCCAGCATTTGATCCAGGTCTTTTCGGTTGAAAACACTGTCGCCAATAATGACCATTTCAATGGCGTCCGTCGCGCCAATATCCTCCAGCGGATTTTCCCGCAACAAGACGAGATTTGCCTTCTGGCCAGGACGGACCTGGCCCGTGGACGTACCCATGAAATCCCCGGGAACTGACGTGGCCGAGGCAAGGATCTGCGCCGGGCTCATGCCAGCCGCCTGCAAAGCTGCCATTTCTTCATGAAGGGAAAAGCCCGGCACCCGGACGGGCACGTTTGCGTCTGTCCCGGTCATGATCGCCACGCCGCGCGCCATGAACGCCTCGAACAGGATGTGCTGGGCTTCGGCATAGGTTTGCCAATAGAGGCGGCTGCGCGCCTTGCGATCATCATCCCACTGGTCTGGCCAGCGGTAAATGTTCACATCCGGCAGCCACCCCATACCGCGTGACGTGATCACGGTGCCTTCCGCGATGCCGGGATTTTCATAGACCAGCTTTGCGGCGCCCAATTCCGTTTGGAGGTCCGACTTCTGCCTCTGGAAACTGTCGATCAGTTCCAGCGTGGAGGTCACCGAAATGTCGTGCGCGATCATCTGATCCGCGACATCCTCGCTCCGTCCCCGGACAAAGGTCAGGAAGTCTTCCGCTGTGTCGGCGCTATAGCCGCCAAACTCGCGGTCCAGCGCTTTGACGAATTCTTCGACATGGGCGACTTCGCTCTGATGGGATGCCCACAAATCCTCCAGACCGGTCGCCACCGGCAAATGCCCGACCAGCGGAATATCATGCTTGGCCGCCGCTGCGCTGAGGGCGATGTAACCTTCGCGATCCAGATAGCTGCTGGCTTTCATCGCGTCATACCCTTTGGCGACATAGTCCTGGACCGCCTTGTCGACCTGCTCTGCTGTCCGCACGATGGTCTTGTGCTGCACCCAGCCGACAAATGCGCCCTCCATCGGTCCAAAGGTCGCAAATTGTGGCGCGACCGCAAAAATGTCCGGTCCGATCCTGCCGCTGTCGATCTCGTCCCTCCAGCGTAGATTGACCGGCAGGCTGTTCATGTCCCGCACCTGCGTCACACCATTGGCCACATAGAGCAGAAGATCATTCTCGCTTTCCCAGAGATGGACGTGCGAGTCTGTAAAACCCGGCACGAGATACATGTCGCGCCCGACAAGCGAGGGGATGCCTCTGGGAACTGTCGTCGAATTGCCGACGGATCGGATTTCCCCGTCCCTGATCGTCACGATCTGGTCCGGCAGAAAGCGATCTCCTTCCGGCGCAAGCACGTTCACATGGAAGATGGCATAACTGTCCATACCCTCTTTCGACAATGCAGGATCGGCCACTTCGGTCAGGCCGCCATACATTCTCGTCAGCTCACGATCGATGAACAGGTAGGAAGATACCGCGCCGACCATCATGACGGCCGCAACGCCCAACACGATCCTGACAATCCATTTTCTCATTTCGCCAGCCTTCATCTAGTCACTGTCTACATTGTCTCTGCCTGCGCATCTAGACAGTGTCAAGTGACGTGCTATCAAGACGGATGGCCTCAACTGAAAAGTCTTCCCGGAAAACTTACCATCATGGCGATCTCGCCAGTGAACTGTTGCGCGCGGCCGAGAGGGAACTTGCCGAAAACGGTATTGAATCCTTTTCCCTGCGCGCGGTCGCCAAGCGCGCGGGCGTCAGCCACGGGGCCCCTGCCCATCATTTCAGGGATGCCCGCGGCCTGCTCACCGCGCTGGCGGCGTCCGGCTTCCGGCGATTGGTCGCCACACAGGAAGCCCGTCAGGACGCGGCCGAGCGCGATGTGCGCTCACAACAGATTGCGGTGGGGCTTGGCTATATCGATTTCGCGCTGGAGAACCCGGCCCTGTTTCGCCTGATGTTCAGCTCGGAAAAGCCTGACCGAACCGTGGCAGATCTCGGAGCGGCCTCCATCGCTGCCTATGAGAAACTGATGTCGGGCGTGCGCAGCGTCGTCGGAAACAATCCCCCCGATGATCCCGGCGCGATGAAACACGTCATGGCCTCCTGGGCCATGGCGCACGGGCTGGCCGATCTCATCGTCTCGGGCCGGGCCGAACGTCCGTTGAACTTCAGTGCCTTGTCCCCCCAAAAGCGCGACGCTCTCCTCTCGGACCTGATGGCCAGCCAGCTTGACGTCCGGTTCGCAGTTGACTTCCCACCGCCTGCACCCTGATCGTGACGCTGACAGGGAGCACGCCGGAAAGGCGGCCAGCCGGACGGGAGGGTTTATGCCGGACACAACCACGACAGAGCGCTTTGGCGACTTCGTTTCGCTGGAACGCGCAGGCCGCCTCGTCACCGTTACCTATGATCGCGGCGACGGACTGAATGCGCTCTCCATCCAGGGCATGACCGAACTGCGGGATGTGGCGCGGGCACTGGCAGACGATGATTCCAGTTCCGTTATTGTCCTGACCGGCACATCCGTCTTCTCTGCAGGGGCAGACCTGAAGGATCCCGACCGCAAGGGCCGTGACGAGATGACCCTGCTGCAGCAACGCAGCGCCGTCCGGCTCGGCCCGGACATGTGCCAGGCCTGGGCCGATCTTGAACAGGTCACCATCGCCGCCATTGAAGGCTTCTGCATAGGCGGCGGTCTGGCGCTCGTCGCATCCTGTGACCACCGGGTCTGTTCGGACACGGCGGAATATCGCCTGCCGGAAGTCCCGCTCGGCATGAATATGAGCTGGCGCTCGGTCCCCCGGCTCGTCGCCCTGATGGGGCCATCGCGCGCCAAGCAACTCATCATGCTGGGCCGGAAACTGAACGCCCAGACGGCGCTGGACTGGGGCCTCGTCGACGAGATTGCCGCGTCCGGCAAGTCGCTCACAGCTGCCACCCGTCTCGCCCGCGACTATGCGGCCCTGCCCCCGATCGCGCTGCGCATGACCAAACAGGCCATCGACACCACCGCCCAGCCCCTTGCCTTTGCCACCAGTTTCATGGACCGCGATCAATTCCTGCTCGCCAGCCAGTCGAATGACCAGGCCGAAGCAATCCGCGCCTTCCTCGAAAAGCGCACCCCCGACTTCTCGGGCGACTGAAGCATGACTGGCGCCGAGCAGGTTTTCCGCCTATATCCCCCTCTAGACCAGACGGCCGGGCAGCCGCTGGTGCGCGGGTAACTGCGTACTGGAGGAAAGTCCGGGCTCCAGGGAAACAGGGCGACGGCTAACGGCCGCCCGGCGTGAGCCGAGGGAAAGTGCCACAGAAAGCAAACCGCCTCCCCTTCGGGAGAGGTAAGGGTGAAAGGGTGGGGTAAGAGCCCACCGCAGGCCTGGCGACAGGACTGGCACGGTAAACCCCGCCCGGAGCAAGACCGAATAGGGGGCACATATGGGCTGTTTCACGCCCGTGCCCCGGGTGTGTCGCGTGAGGTGCCTGGCAACAGGCATCCCAGAGGAATGGCTGCCAGACCGTGGCAACACGGCGAACAGAACCCGGCTTACAGGCCGTCTGGTCTTACTTCCCGGTGCCGCCATACGGCAGCATTTGATCGAAGATCGAATGAAGGAAGAAGAGGCCCGCAGCGCAAGCAAGGGCTGGTCTCCTGCCCGAGAATCAATGGTCGGGAAGCGAGACGCAATGTGCACGCACTGCCCCCCGCATATGAAACCCCATGAAAAGATATGAAATGCCCTTGAGACGCTGCCTAAGCCTCCAGCATCGTCTCGAACCCGCCAAAGATCAGGCGCGCACCATCGAACGGCATCTCCATGCCCTGCATCCGTTCATCACTCTCCAGCTTCGCCCAGGCCGCATCACGCACCGTCTTTGACGGCCAGGTCACCCAGGAAAACACGATCCCTTCGTCCGCTTCGCGCATGACCGCCAGATGCATGGATGTCTTCTTGCCCTCCGGCACATCCACGCCCCAGCATTCGGTGACGCTCAGCGCGCTGTATTCCTTCATCAGGCCGGCCATCATCTTCGCCTGCGCCAGATAGGCCGCCTTGTTCGCCTCCGGTACGGCCGCCATGAAACAATCGACATAAGTCATCAGCTATTTCTCCCTCTTGCCCGACAACCTGCCGGAGCCCGCCTTATCCTACCTTGCCGAAAGGAATTATCCCACACATGACGAGTCCGGCCCCTGTGTCGCCATTGATCTGACCAGAAACTTATCCGACGCACCCATGGCCGTGCCTACACTGCGCACATGACTGACGCCTTCACCACATTGCGAAATCTGCCGCCCCATCTCCAGACCCATCGGTTCTGGATATGGGTGCAGATTGTGGTGCTGACTTTCTTTGTGCGCCATGTTCGCAGGGATGCGCGGCAGATGCTGGTGCAAATCACGTCGTCCGGCGCGGTCCATATCGCGGTCATTGGTGATATGCCGGGCACAGCCAAAGCTGACCCGCTCAGCTTTGCGCCTTCGCGGGCATTTCTTGCAGCCATGTCAGGATTTGAACCCGAGCGGGGCGGTATCTGCTCACCCCGAACGCATTCGAGGCCTGGAATTGAAATATGTGTCCCCTCAATTCCAGATTCCGGCCGAGACCGGAATGAGCAGACTTCGGTGAGCTTGCCCCTGCCAGAGACCTGAACAGAACTCGCGCCCCACAATTAGGTTCCCAAAAAAGCGCCTTTTCCGGCGTCATTTGTGCAGCATCCAAAGCACGATACAACAATGGGGCCATCTGGCCCCATTGTCTGAACAAGTTTCCCGTTGAAAATGCGCTAGACCGAACCGGCCTGCATTTCCTGGATGAAGGCATCCGCATCGGCGATGGAACGCTCCATCTCGGCAATCAGGGCCGCGACATCGGTCTCGATATTACGTGTCTCATCGCCCAGCGCCGCGATCGCGCGCGCATTCAGATTGTGTTTGAGAAACAGGACCCGGTCCTTGAACACGGCCAGCACCGGATCCATCGACGCGGCAGCCCGGTCCATCTTTTCGACCAGCACGGCATAGCGGTCGCGTGTCGCCTCCAATTGCTCGGCCGAGGCACGGCGCAGGCCCGGATCGGAATATTCTTCCAGTTCCTTGCGCCATTCCACAAACAGGTCGCGGGAGACTTGTTTCATGTCCTTGATGCGTTCGCGCACGCGATCCGCCTTCTCCTCGGACCGTTCATAGGCGCGATTCAGGGAGTCGTAAGACGCTTCCAGTTCGCCAGCATCAAACGCCACAACCGACCGGAAGGCTTCCAGCGCATTGGAAAACTCCGTCTTTGCATCCGCCTGGGCATCCGCTGCATCATTGACCCTGGATACGAGCAAATCGCGCTTCTGGTATCCGAACTGCTCCATCGCGCCGTAATAGGCGGTCGAGCAAGCAGATAGTGTGGACGTGGCGAGAGCTGCTGCGAGCATTGCAGCGTGTAGACGACTGGACATGATGGACACGAAACCCCTTCCCCGTGAATTCAATCGCCCCTGTTTGCCGTGCGTCGCCCGATCCGTCCAGTTGCGCGGGCAAAAAGGTTTCATGACCCTGCCGTAATGTGATCGCATTTGCTGTATGTTCTGAATCCTATGGATGCCGTGGCTCGATTTCCCTTCCGTCTCTACCGACAAATGGACGCCGATCCGCGCCATTGGCAGGTCGCGGCCTTGGGTGGACTGTTCACGCTCAGTTGGATGACCAGCGATTTCGGCGTCACCCTGCCGACCCTGTGCCTCTCATTTACCGGAGCCATGATCGCGCAACTGCTCGGCACCACAATATCAAATGCCCGAGACGGCAATCCCTTCCTGTATCGCTTCGAATGGAAGTCTGCCCTGATCACAGCACTTGGAATCACACTCCTGCTACGTGCGGCCGATCCGTGGATCTGGTTCGCGGCGGGCTTTGTCGGCATTGCCCTGAAATTTCTCGTGCGCATTGATGGCAAGCACATTTTCAATCCCGGCTGCATCGGCATCGTCATCATGATGCTTCTGCTCGGCAACAAGGCGTGGGTCTCGCCCGGTCAATGGGGTCAGGCCCCCCTGGTCGCCGGCTATGCGATGGCGCTGGCCGCACTGACCCTGTCCAGCGCCAAACGACTCGATATCGCCCTCGGCTTCCTGCTCGGGTTTGCCGCAATCCTGTTTGTCCGCGCGGCCTGGCTCGGCGACCCGATGGTGATCCCGATGCACCAGATGAGTTCCGGCGCTTTGCTGATCTTTGCCTTTTTCATGATCACTGATCCGCGCTCCACCCCAGACAGCCGCCTTGGCCGCATTCTCTTCGCGCTGATGGTCGCCGGCCTCGCCGCCTGGTTCACAATCGGCCCGAATGTGCGCGGCGCCCCGCTGATGGCGCTGGCCGCCCTCGCCTCGACCACACCGGTTCTGGACCGGTTTCTGCCCGCCCACCGCTTCCAGTGGAGCCAGCCACGGTCGGCCGCTTCGCCCAAACAGTTGAACTATTCGCTCATGCCACTTCAGGGGACAAAGGAGACACACCCATGAGACTCAAATCGCTAGCCGCAGCCTTGGCGTTGCCCGCGCTCGGCCTCGCCTTCGCAGCGCCGGCTTCGGCCTTTTGCGGCTTCTATGTCGCCAAGGCGGATACCGACCTCTTCAACGACGCCTCCAAGGTCGTGCTCGCCCGTGACGGCGAACGCACCGTCATCACGATGGCATCCGACTTTCGCGGTGATGTTTCCGAATTCGCGATGGTCGTGCCCGTGGTCGATATTCCGACCGAAGAACAGATCCACGTCGCCAACCCGGCCTTGATCGACCATATCGACGCGTACACTGCCCCGCGTCTTGTCGAATATTACGACGAGAACCCCTGCGAGATGGCGCGCCGCGAAAAGATGATGGAAGACATGGCAATGATGCCTGCGCCAACCGCCGCCGGCATGATGGAAGAGGCCGAAGAGCTCGGCGTCACCATTGAAGCCGAGTACGAGGTTGGCGAATATGATATCTTGATCCTGTCAGCAGAGGAGTCCGATGGACTGATCACCTGGCTGAACAATAATGGCTACAAGATTCCAGATGGCGCAGAAGAAACCGTAGGTGCCTACCTCAAGCGCGGAATGAAATTCTTCGTCGCCAAGGTAAACCTCGAACGCCATGACGGCTCGTCCATGCTGCGTCCGCTTCAGGTTGCCTATGAGGATGAGGACTTCATGTTGCCGATCCGTCTCGGCACAGTGAACGCTGAAGGCAAGCAGGAATTGTTCGTCTTCGCCCTGACTCGCGAAGGCCGTGTGGAAACCAAGAATTACCGCACCGTGAAACTACCCTCTGACATGGATGTGCCGATCTATATCAAGGACGAGTTTGCCGATTTCTATAAGGACATGTTCGCCCATCAGGTCGAGAAGCAAAACGGCAAGGCCGTGTTCATGGAATATGCCTGGGACATGTCTTGGTGCGATCCGTGTGCGGCCGAGCCGCTCTCTCGCTCGGAGCTGCGCGAACTCGGCGTGATGTGGCTGGACGAAGACACCGATGATGACATGCGCCCCGGCTTCGGTCCCCAGCCGGTCGATGCATTCGTGACTCGCCTTCATGTGCGCTATGACGCCGAGACATTCCCGGAAGATCTGGAATTCCAGGTTACCGGCGACCGCTCCAATTACCAGGGTCGCTACGTCCTGCGTCACCCTTGGCGCGGCGACTATGGTGAGTGTGAAGCAGCTGGCGACTATGCCGTAAATCTGGTCGAGCGCTGGGACGACGAAGCAAATGAGCTCGCCAAGCTGACCGGCCGCGACTTCGATGCCATCAAGACCAAAATGGCATCGCTCGGCTATTCCGACGCGATCCTGAACAATGTCAGCGTCGAGCCGAAAGAGAAAAAGAACTGGTGGCAAAAGCTTTGGGGCAACTGACCCCAATCTGAGTTACCATCTGGCGAAGGCGGGCTATGAACAGGTCCGCCTTCAGCCCTTCAGCACACCAAGGAAGGCATCAACCTCCTCAGGCGTTGTGGCCCAGGAACAGACCAGCCGCTGGCTGCCGCCCATCCAAGGATAGAACACCGCACCTGCATTGTGGAGTACCGAGACTTGCGCCTCGCTTAGCAGCGCGAAGACTTCGTTGCCTTGTGGCTCGAAAGCCAAGTCCACGCCTTGCCGCCGCAAGCCCTCAGCCATGCGCCGCGCCATCTCGTTCGCATGGGTCGCAAGGTCTAGCCACAGCCGATCCGCCAGCATCGCTTCGGCCTGCGCAGCCAGATAACGCATCTTGGGCGGCATGTGGCCGGAGCGCTTGGCGCGCGCTTCGAGTTCACGTTTCTTCTGCCGCGCCTCGCCGAACAGCAGAATGATCTCACAGCCCATCGCGCCGGTCTTGGTCAAGCCGAAGGTGAGCACATCGACGCCTGCCTTCCAGCTTATCTCGGCTGCACTGGCCCCGGTCGCGACCAACGCATTTCCCAGCCGCGCGCCGTCCAGATGAACCACCAAACCCGTCGCATGCGCCTTTGCGGCATAGTCTGAAACTTCCGCGACGCTGTAAGCTGTGCCGTTCTCCGTTAAATTCGTCAGTGAAAGGACATGCGCCGGCGTCTCATGCACGAAATCATGATTGATGCGAGCCAGTGCCTCGTCCAGTTGTGCCGCGCCGATCTTTCCATCTGGCCCCCGCAACAAATGCAACTTACCACCGCCAGAGAAAAATTCCGGCGCGCCGCGCTCGTCCACGGCGATATGCGCCCCGGCATGGCAAAGCACAGCGCCGGTAGGCGGACAAAAGCAGGACAGTGCCAAGGCGTTCGACGCTGTGCCGGAGGCGGTCAGCCAATAGTCGAAATCATCCGTACTGAACACATCCGCCAGTATGGGACGCAAACGCTGCGTGACGGCGTCATTCCCGTAACTCGCCTCCAGTCCCGTATTCGCGGCGGCGAGCGCCTTCAGCACATTCGGATGGGCTGGCGCGGATGTGTCGGAAGAGAAATTCATCAGATTTGCGTGTCCGGAGTCTGCCACATCAGATGCTGGCCACCATCACTGGCGATCATCTGGCCGGTCACGCTGTTGGCGGAAATGAAATAGCGCAAAGCCTTGATGATCTCTTCCGGGCTGGAGCCTTCCTGGGTCAAAGTCGCGGCTTTCTCGGCAGCGAACTCTTCTTCGCTTTGGTGTTTAGACCGCAGCGTCGGCCCTGGCCCGATGCCATTGACGCGAATATCCGGCGCGAGAGCTTGCGCCAAGGTCTGCGTTGCCTGCCAGAGCGCGGCCTTGGAAAGCGTGTAGGTGAAGAAGTTCGGTGTCAGTTTCCAGACCCGCTGGTCAATCATGTTCACGACCAGCCCCTTCTCCCCTTTCGGCAGCGCATCGGCAAAGGCCTGCGCCAGGTGGACCGGCGCGCGCAGATTTGCGTTCATGTGCGTGTCCCAGCTCTCGCGCGTATGGCTGGAAACCGTGTCTTCATCGAAAACGGAGGCGGAATTGACCAGCAATGTCACCGGCTGGCCGAGCTTCTCCGCGGCGTGCAGGATCAGATCGCCAGTTGCAGTCTCATCCGAGAGGTCGGCCTGAAGCGTGATCGCCGCGCCACCTGCCGCACGAATGGCCTTGGCGGTCTCTTCGGCGCCATCAGCGGAGGAATTGTAATGGACGATGACCTGCCAGCCATCTGCGCCCAGCGCTTCGGCCATGGCCCGCCCCACTCGCGCGCCCGCGCCGGTGACAAGCGCCGCGCCCGGCCTCATTCCGGAGGGGTCAGGAACAGGCCCAATATGTCGAACCCGTTCACCAGTCCGTAGATGTAGACCGCATAGATCAGCAGCATCAATATCCCCATCAGGCGACCAAGCCGCGCGCGGGTCAGGATGAACCCACCAATCAACAGCGCGGCAAAGGCCATGACCCAGTGGTCATAATGGGTGAAAGTCGGTGCAATCTCAATCGGCCCGAAGAGCGAGATGATGCCGCCCGCCCCGAGGATGTTGAAAACATTGGAGCCTAGTACGTTGCCGATAGCGACCTCGCCATGGCGGCGCAGGGCGGCGGCAATGGCCGCGCCGATCTCCGGCAGGGAGGTCCCGATCGCCAGCAAGGTCAGGCCGATCCATTCCTGCGGCACGTGGTAGAACTCGGCGATTCCAACGCCGCCGGCAATGATCAGGTGCGCACCCAGCACGAGGCCACCAATGCCGAGAACGATATAGGCCAGAGAGCGCGGCAGGCTGAGTTTTGGCGCCTCTTCCAGTTCCACGCCGGGATCTTCGCCCGTCGCAACGGCCTTGCGCGCCATGTAGAAAGTGACAACACAATAAGCGATCAGAATGGCCAGGAACAGAATACCGCCTAATACAGTCAGGGGGCCCATTCCGGTCAGCAGGATCCAGACGGCTGTGGCAACGAGCATCGCCGTCAGCGCGCGGCCCTGCCCGTGACCACCGGCCACGAACGGCATGATCAGCGCGGGAATGCCGAGCACAAGAAAGATGTTCGCTATATTGGAGCCGACAATATTGCCTAACGCGAGACCGGCCCGGTCTTCCAGAGCCGCATTCAGCGACACGACCATTTCAGGGGCCGACGTGCCGAAACCGACAATGAAGATACCGGCAATCAGGGGAGAAACGCCAAGGCGTCGGGCAACGGCAACCGCGCCGTTTACCAGGAAATCCCCCGCAAACGCCATAATAACAAGCCCCCCGATCAGGGCGGCGATCAGGGTTAATTCAGGCATTCGCCAGGCTCGCTTCTAGTCGAGGCGCTTGTATTCAATGAAATTCAGGATGCCGAACACGACCACTATGGAGGCAATGGCGATCAGAGAAGGATGGATCATGGTGCCGTCTCGCTGTTGTTTTCTTGAGCATTTCCATGCTTTGCACCGCTAATAGCGTGCGTTGCACGGCTTGGCGAGCCTCAAACGGCAGGAAGTTTGGCCTCTCTTTGCGTAAATTTTCATATTGGACGCGCTCCTCCCATAGTGTCAGGACACCGCATGCCTTCCCTCAGAACCAGGTTGTTCCACATCTATGCCCGCCTTCGCCGTCCCATGACTCTGGGCGTGCGCGGCCTCGTCGAGAATCCAGACGGAAAGATCCTGCTGGTACGTCACACGTATATTGCAGGCTGGCACATGCCCGGCGGCGGTGTGGAGCGGGGCGAGCCCTGCATCGAGTCGCTCCGCCGGGAAGTGGAGGAAGAAGGCGGCATTCTGTTGAACGGGACCCCGAGCCTGGTCGGGATATTCTCCAATCACGCATCTTTCCCGAATGATCATGTCCTGCTCTATCACATTCCTTCGGGAATATGGACGCAAGGCAAGGCAACGGCGGTCGCCGAGATTGCCGAAACGCGATGGTGCTCGCCGGATGACTTGCCTGACGGAACAACCAACGGCACGCGCCAGAGACTGGTAGAATTCTACGGGAAAGCACCCCTCAGCCCGTATTGGACCGGCTCAAAACGCTGAGTTCAGGCACCCGCCATTGCGAGGAAGGCTGGCAGGCACAGGAACATCAGCGCCGCCAGCGCGACAATGACCAGACGGGTCGTGGGAGTGGTGCGTGATCTCATCCACTCCTTGTCTGCCGACATTAAGTCTCAATGCGGGCCATTCGCCGGAAAGTTCGTGATTTTGCTGCCCCATTGGTGCCTCAAGTTTTAACGGAACCTTTGCCATCACGGATGATTGTAAATGCGTGGTGGGACATGAAAGCAGACACGCCCCATCGCATGAACGGCCCTTCCGGGCGCCAAGGTTGCCCCTCATCCTTGCGCTCGCGAATTGAAATGCGGAACGCTGGCTCTGCCCCTTGGGGCCAGCGTTCTATTTCACCCGGCCGGCTGCTCTCATATATTGTCCGGCCGTCCACCAGGACAGAACCGCCGCCGTCCAGAGCAGTCCGACAACGGCGACCGTGGCCACAATCGCCAAGACTGACGTTCCCGTGGAGACTTCGCCCCCGGCATCCGGGCGCAAGACAGCCAGCGGCAACATAAGGCCGATGATCGCCGCCATCTCAAACCCTGTTTTCCACTTCGCCAGATTAGAGGGCACGATGGCAGAGCGTCCGCGCGGCGTGGCGCGGAACCAGGTCATAAACACATCGCGTGCAATAATCATGGCCGCCGGCACATAGATTAGCCAGGTCTGGAATTTCAGCCCCAGACCCAGCAGGGCCGCCGCGATCAGCAACTTGTCGGCGATGGGGTCCAGCCAGACCCCGAACCGACTGTGCGCGTCCAGCTTGCGGGCAAGCCAGCCATCCAGGAAATCCGTGATTGCCCCGGCCAGGAAAGCAAGGAAGGCAAACTGGAACCAGAGCTGTTGCAGCGTGATCTGCCGGGACACGGCGTCGGCATCAAGTCCATTCGGCAACGGGCTGAGGCGCATAGCCTGCCAGAAACCGACCAGCACAAACCCGGCAAACACACAGCGGGCGATGGTCAACGCATTGGGGAGCCATTTGAAATTCATGGCTGTCACCTGTGCCAGCGCCCGCGCGCCCGCGCAATCATGAAACTGTGGAGCCTCTCGCCTCCCCCCGCCCTACAGGGTGAGAGGCGAAAGTCTCATTAGTTGGTATCGCCGGTTACATCCTCGATCGCGACATCGTAATGGCGATTGCAGAACTGGCAGTCGATACCCAGCGTACCATCTTCTTCGGTCATCTCGCGCAGGGACTCGTCCGGCATCTGTTTCAGAGTCTCAACGAGGCGCTCCTGATTACAGGTGCACCGGTCATCCAGCGCTTGTGGCGTTTCCATCGTCACACCCTGTTCGTGGAACAGGCGATAGAGCAGCTCTTCCATTGGAAGGTCCGGATCGGCCAGTTCGGCATCGGTCAGCGTGGCAAACAGGGCCTCGGCTTCACGCCAAGGCTCTTCGGTCTCTCCGCGCGCATCATCTGCCGCAATCCTCTGCACCATCATGCCGCCAGACACCCAAACCGGATGCCCGTCTTTCCGGTCCAGTTCGGCGACCGACAGTTTGAGGCGCGTCGGCACCTGTTCCGACATCTCGAAATAGTCCTCAGCGCATTCACTCAGAGTCCCTTTCGCAAGAGGCACGATTCCCTGATAGGGCTGGATCGCCGGATTGTCCTGGATGATGATCAGGGCCAGACGCCCGCTCGGGCCGAACAGTTGAGGCATGTGCGGAGCGTCGCCCTTGTTCACCTTGTCCAGTTGCGCCCAGGCTTCGGCATCAAATTTGGCATAGCCGCGCACACCGCCATCAGAGCGGTACTCACCGACCAGCATCGACACGGGACCATCACCTTCGGCCTGAACCAGCAGACGCCCCTCGAATTTCAGCGACGCGCCTACCAGCGTCGCAAGCGTCACGGCTTCGCCAAGGATGCGCGCCAAATTCTTCGGATAGTCATGCCGTTGCAGGATGCCCGACAGGCTGCCCTCGCCCATACGAACGGCACGCCCGCGAATGGGACGGTCCACGATCTGGAAATTCGTGACAAAGTCGGTGACGGCGTAAGCAGCGTCGGTCATGGGAGAATACCTCGATTAGGTGCCCCCATGTGGCAGCGGCATGCGCCTATCGCAAGAGGGCCACCTGTCAGACGGGGGATCAGGCCGAGCAGCTACCTCCGCCGAGCACGCAGAAGCTGGCGCACCAGGGATGGTTCAGCTTGACCGGATTGGCTGTCGCCTCGGCAAGTGTGGCGCCCAGTTCGAAGGTCGGATCGTCCACCAATAGCGTGCAGGCTGTCACGGTCGCCCTGCCGGCACCCTTGCGGCGGATCACCATGCGCTGGTTGGCGCACATGATGTCGTCAGGGGACTTGTTCAGAATGCCCCAGCAATCCGTAGTGATTTCAGGTGGGTCGTCCCGGGCGATCATTTCAGGGAACAGGACGAGTTGCTTTGTATTGGTGGGATCTATCGATAGACCCAGTGTGCCAGCAAGCGCACCATAAGCTGTGCGGGCCTCGGCATCATCCTCATTGAGGGCCTGACGTCCGGCAATGGCGACCTGTACGGCGCGTTCTCCCATCCATTTCAGGCCCTTGCAGGCCTCTTTAAAGGCCCCTTCTCCGCGTTCAGCGTCATGAATGGCCGGATCATGGGAATCCAGCGAGACACGCAGCACCATCCGTTCGCCATAGTGCGCCGCCAGCCGGTCTAGACCCTGCTGGATGCGCGGCCGCATCATCGGGCGCATGGCATTGGTCAGCAGGAGCAGGCTGTGCCCATCCGACAAAACATCTTCCATGATGTGGAGAATATCCGGGCACATGAAGGGCTCGCCGCCCGTAATGCCGATCTCGATGGGCTGGTCGATCTCGTCGAGGAACTGCCGCACATCAGATCGGCTGAGATAAACCAGTCGGTCATTGCGGGGTGAACTTTGAATGTAGCAATTGGTGCATTCAATGTTGCACAGCGTTCCGGTGTTCAACCAGAGCGTCTTCAAGCCCGTCCATCCGACGCTGGCGCGGGTCTCGCCCTTCGCCGTCACGTTCGGGTCAGAAAATTTCGTCGGGGTATAATCACTATCGGCCATTCATCTACGTTTAGCGCGATCCGGCGGCGCTTCCAGCGGTTTTGCAGCAGCACACCCTAACGTGAAGATTGCCGTACTCGTCGTGAGCGCTAGTTTGGCCGTCATGTCTGAAACCACCCAGCAGCAAGTGTTCGAAATGCTCACCTCAGGCGATGATGGCCGGGTGTGCAGAGACATTCCCGACAGCGCCTGTCGCGAAGAGGCCGGCAATTTCTTCACCCATGTTGCCAGCCTGTCGACCAGCAAGATCTCGGATGGGCTGATCGACCCCAAGCTTGTATTGAGCTGGTTGATGACCACGCTGGGCGCACCGGGCTGGATGATCGGCCTGCTTGTCCCCATACGCGAGGCGGGAGCGCTGTTGCCGCAATTGTTCACGGCCGCCGCGCTGCGCCGCCTGCCCCAGCGCAAGTGGGCCTGGTCAGTCGGCTCGGCAGTCCAGGGATTGTCAGCGGCCAGTATGGGGCTCGCAGCGTTTTTCCTGGAGGGTAAGACGTCGGGTTACGCCATCCTTGGCGCGCTGGCGGTTCTCGCGCTCGCGCGGTCGGTCTGCTCGGTCACCTACAAGGACGTTCTGGGCAAGACGGTCTCCAAATCCCGACGCGGAACAGCAACCGGCGCGGCCAGCACGGTAGGCGCTGCAGCGGTCCTGATCTATGGCGCGCTCCTGGCCGTCGGTTGGGTCGACCGGATGAGCCTCGTGATTGGCGGGCTGTTGCTCGCGGGTGGGCTCTGGATGACGGGCGCAGCGCTTTTCATGACATTGGAAGAAGAACCGGGATCGACCGAAGGCGGAGGCAACCCCATCGAATCCTTCCGGGACAACTTCAAGCTGCTCGCTGAAGACCAGCAATTGCGCCGTTTCATCCTGGCCCGTGGCCTGTTGATCTCAACTGCACTTGCTCCGCCCTTCATGGTCGCGATGGGCGCAAGGAACAAAGAAGCTGACCAAATGCTTGGGGGACTCGGCTTGCTCGTTATTGCATCTGCGGGCGCAGGCCTGCTCAGCTCCTATGTCTGGGGCCGGCTTGCCGACCGGTCGAGCCGGAAAGTGCTGATCCTGACAGCGGCCGCAGCAACGCTTGCCCTGTTGACGACACTCGGCCTGAATGCGGCGGGGCGACTGCAGGATGTCTGGGCACTCCCGCTTGTTCTGTTCGTTTTGATGATAGCCTATCAGGGCGTGCGCCTTGGTCGTTCCACGCATCTGGTGGATATGGCGAGCCAGGACAACCGTGCGGCCTATACCGCCCTTTCCAACACGATCATCGGCACGCTGCTCATTCTTGGTGGCGGGTTCAGCATCGTTGCGCACATGGCAGGAGAAGCAGCGGTCCTCGGCTTGCTCGCCGTTATGAGCGCGCTCGCCATTCCGGTCGCCATGGGTCTTGAGGAAGTGCAGGAGCGCTGACGCCTATTTATCGAGGCACCAGCGCAGGATGGCCTTCTGGGCGTGCATGCGGTTCTCGGCCTCGTCAAAGACAAGGCTCTGTGGCCCGTCAATGACTTCGGCGTCGACCTCTTCGCCCCGATGCGCCGGCAGACAATGCAGGAATTTCGCACCGCCAGCGGCCATCTCCATCAATTCTTCCGTCACCGCATAGGGCTCAAGAATTTCAAGGCGGCGTTCAGCGTCTGCATCGCCCATGGAGACAAATGTGTCGGCAATCACGACGTCGGCGCCGGCCACGGCTTCTTCCGCAGTTTCATAGAGGTCGATCCGGCCCTGCAGGTCGCGGGCGATTTCAATATCCTCATCATCCGGCGCGAAGCGCGCAGGCGTGCCAATGGCGAGAGAATAGCCAAACTTCGGCGCGGCATGGATCAGGCTGGCGCAAACGTTGTTGCCATCGCCAACCCAGGCCAGCCGCGCACCTTCAAGTGTGAGGCCATGCTCTTCCAGTGTCTGGAGGTCCGCCATGATCTGGCAGGGATGCGAACGATCTGTCAGGCCGTTGATGACCGGCACGGTGGCATGCTCGGCAAAGGTCTCGACATCGGAATGATCATTGGCGCGGATCATCACCGCATCGACGAAGCGCGACAGGACGCGCGCAGTGTCTTCCACCGTTTCACCCCGTCCCAGCTGCATGTCATTTGATGTCGCGGTGATCGACGAGCCGCCCAGCTGGCGCATCGCCATGTCGAAGGAAAAGCGCGTCCGGGTTGAGGATTTCTCGAAGACCATTGCCAGCGTATGGCCTTCCAGCGGGGCCCCCGTGTCCACCCGTCCCTTTGGCCAACCCGCACGTGCTTTCTTCATCACATGAGCCATATCCAGGATCTCGCGCAGTTCGGCGGACTCCAGATGCCAGAGGTCGATGAAATGGCGCGGGGCGGTTGAGCTTGTCATCCGGAGATACTCCTGAGGCGGGCGGGAAAGCGGGGCAGATAGCCTGTTTCAGACAATTATTCCAGTCAGGCCGGGCGATTGCACCAGCTTTTGGACAAGATGAATAAATTCTAATTGAGAATGACTTGCAAACATCCGACAGGCATGAAATACATAAGTTGAGAACGAGTCGCAAATCAACAGGAGCGCCCCATGTGTCTGCCAATTGATGATACCGCTATGCTTTGCTGGCTGAAGAGCCAGATGACGGTTCTGGAAGCCTGGCGAAACGAGCTGACTTGCCGCCCGGACACTACCGAAACGATGATCAATCGTGTGGAGCAGCACTACACATGGTTGAGCGAAGAAATATCCCGCCTGGATACGCCCCGGCGCGCTGCCTGATACCCCTTTGCCGCAACGCAGGGCGAGGTTTTGCCCACCTCGTTTCCTCCCATACGCTCACCTGCGTTGCGGCAATTCCTTTCCGAAACTCCCCCGCAGATCGATACTGGCGAAGATGACGTGATTGCCCTATGTCACGGGCACATCAGTGCCCATCCAGCCAGGGAGCTTCATCACTCATGGACAATGTTCTCATCATCGGTGCCGGTGCCGCCGGATCCGTCGTCGCGCAGAAATGCGCCATGGACCGCGACACGTTTAAGCATATCCACCTTGCCTCGCGCCGACTGGAAAGCTGCGAGAAGGTCGCCAAGCTGTGCCAGACACCGATCGAGATCAGCCAGGTCGACGCCGACAATGTTGCGGAGGTCGTCGCGCTCATCAACAAGGTGAAGCCGGATCTGCTGATCAACATGGCCCTGCCCTATCAGGACCTGCCGATTATGGATGCCTGCCTGGAAACGGGCTGCAATTATATGGACACGGCGAACTACGAGCCGCGCGATGTCGCGAAGTTCGAATATTCCTGGCAGTGGGCCTATCAGGACAAGTTCAAGGACAAGGGCATCACGGCCATTCTCGGCTGCGGTTTCGATCCGGGCGTGACAAACATCTATTGCGCCTATGCGCAGGAATTCCTGTTCGACGAGATCGAATATATCGACATTGTCGACTGCAATGCCGGCGATCATGGCAAGACCTTCGCCACGAACTTCAACCCGGAGATCAATCTCCGTGAAGTGACCCAGGACGGCAAATACTGGAAAGATGGCGAATGGGTGGAAATTCCTGCCCTGTCGATCAAGACGATGATCGACTATCCGGAAGTCGGCCCGAAAGCCTCCTACCTGATCTATCACGAGGAAGAGGAAAGCCTAGTCAAGCACATCAAGGGCCTGAAACAAATCCGCTTCTGGATGACCTTTGGCGAGGCCTATATCAAGCACCTCGAAGTGTTCAAATCGATTGGCCTGATCGGCCTCGAACCGATCAAGCACAAGGGCATGGACATCATCCCGATGGAGTTCCTGAAGGACCTCCTGCCCGTCCCGTCATCCCTGGCCGAAGGCTATACCGGCAAGACCAGCATTGGCGTGATCGTGCGGGGCACAAAGGACGGCCAGCCACAGGCAAAGATGATCTACAACGTGTCCGACCATGCCAAGACCAATGAAGAGGTCTCCGCGCAGGCCGTGTCCTATACGACCGGCGTGCCGCCCGTTTCAGGCGCGGCGATGTTCTTCCGCGGGGAATGGTCCGGCCACGGCGTATTCAATGTCGAGCAATTCCCGTCCAAGCCCTTCCTCGAAGACGTCGCCAAACGCGGCCTGCCCTGGCATGTCATCGACGTGGACGGCGGCGATCAGGAAGACTTGTTCGCGGTGGAGACCTAGGCCAGCTCTTTCCTCATGCGCAGGATCGGCACGATGGTGCCATCCTCGCTGGGCCTGGAGAGGTCTTCGACGAGCCGATAGCCGCACGCCTCATAGAGTGGCACGCCGGGCGCGGTTGAGCCCATCTCCATGGCAGAGAACCCTTCGGCCCGCGCGGCAGCTTCGCTGGCGTCGAGCAACATGCGGCCAATGCCGCGCCGGACGAAATCCGGATGGGTATACATGGCGCGAATCTTGGCCGGCTCGGCCTTGGGGTCCGCCGGGGAATCGTCCCGGCCGGCGGTCGTGTTGCCGCCATAAAGCGTGCGCCGCCGCGACCAGCCCCCGCATCCGGCCAGCGCGTCGCCCTCGAAGACGAGAAAATAGGTGCCATCCGCGACAAGCAGCGTATCGACACCCATGCTCTCGCTGGAGCGCTCGACCTGTTTTGAATCAAGGAAGTGTGGCAGGAGTCGCGCCATGGACTCCGCCATCAGCGCCTTAATCGCCGGAATGTCGTCCAGCGTGGCGACTCGCATATACAGGGAAGATGTTACCGTCATTCGACCCGCATCCTATCTGCGCTGCACACTCCGCAAAAGCCGGAACGTGCGCGCC